>NZ_JBFUGT010000018.1:0-79078 GCF_056402775.1 Rhodococcus sp. P3_B8 | reverse complement strand
GTCCTTGACTACTTACGGTTACAAAACCTTGGTAGCGGGCCGACACGTTCGCCGATCGGTGGGTGCATGATTCACGAAGAGCACGTCATGCTCTTTGTCTGACTGCCACCACCGATCGGCGTTTGTCCTTTCGTGCTCAACCTGTTCGTCTGTAGCCTACCGACGAGGCCCGGGTCCGCCGAACGCTCGTGGGCACAGTGAGGTCAGCGCGTTCTATTCGAACACGAAGCCCTCGTACTGAGTTTCTTCGATCTTGCGGACGATGTCTACGTAGTTCGACCAACCGCCCGCATAGGGAATGAAGAAACGGGAACCGTCGGGATTGACGTGAGTCATGTAGTTTTCGACTTCCTTCCGCAGCAGGCCATCCGAAGCCAGCTGGGTGAACTCACGGTAGTCGTTCTGTGCGATTTCCGTGGGCATGACGGAAGTGTGTCCGTGCGTGGACATGTAATTGACCAGTTCGGCGACGAAATCCACATGGAAGACATTATGCACATTGAAGTTAACTAGCACAGAGGGACTGCCGGGACCGGTCAACATATGCAAATTCGGGAAGCCGTTCAGCATCAAGCCAAGATAGCAGTTAGGTCCGTCGACCCAGTAAGACGTCGGATGCTCGCCTTGCTCGTTTTCTATTTCTATTGCATCGATAGGACCGGTGAACGCTTCGAAGCCAAGTGCCGAAATTATGATGTCGAACTCGTACTCGCGAGTATCGGTGAGTACACCCCGTTCCGTGACTTTTTCAATCTGTTCTTGACGCAAGTCGACAAGTGTGACGTTGTCTCGATTGAACGTTTCATAGTATCCGTTGCAGACCGCTAGACGGCGGGTTCCAATTGGATAGTATTTCGGTTCGAGCACTGCGGCAACGCTTTGGTCTTTCACGACTGTTTTGACTTTGTTCCGCACGAAGTCTGAGACAATTCCGTTCGTATCCCAACTTGTTCGCTGGTCGGGGAAAGCGAACGTCATCGACAAGCCGCCGAAGTCCCATTGGTCTTCGAGACGCTGTTGCTGCTCGGCAGGGCTCATGTCAGTTGCTGGAACCGTCCCAAACGGGGCCAGATAAGCTGTTGAAGTGTTGGTAACTTCATTCCACAACGCGGAAGTGTCTTCGGCGTACCGGGCGTATTTAACCGCATCAATCGGCGCGTTCTGCGACGGCACGACATAGTTCGGAGTCCGTTGAAACACATGTAGAGATTCGACTTCACCAGCAATCGCTGTGATTACCTGTGCACCCGACGATCCGGTTCCGATAACTGCTACGCGTTTGCCTGCAAGATCAACCTTCTCTCTGGGCCAGTGTGAGGTTTCGATCCACTGGCCTTTGAAGTCGGCGGCACCGGCGAAAGGAAGCTCACGAGACTTGGACAATTGTCCAGTTGCCATCACTACGTGACGTGCCAGAAAGATTTCGCCTGTAGAATCGCTGAGACGCCAACGCTGTGCGGCAGGAATCCATTTCAAGCTTTCGACGGCTGTCGAGAACTTGAAGCTTTTTCGTAAGTCGTAGTGGTTCGCGTAGAACTGTAGGTACGACAGAATCTCAGGTTGCGCCGGGTACCGTTCGGTCCACTGCCACTTCTGGTAGATGTCCGAGTCGAAGAAGCAATAGTAATAGGCCTCGATGTCGACTCGGGCTCCTGGATACGCGTTATGCAACCACACGCCGCCGATATCGTCGGCTGCTTCGAATCCTTGAACAGAATGCCCGTCGGCAGTGAACCGGCGGATGGCGTATAGACCACCCATGCCTGCCCCCACCACCGCGACATCGATCTCCCGTGTCTCGTCGTTACTCCGATCGACCTGCAGCCTATCTTCCATCTTTATCCTATCGCCAGTGCTCTTGCGGGTATATAGATCGCTGTGAGCAATCCTTTTATGCCATGGTGGCGCTTCGGAGTCGGTTTCGGCAGAGACGTTGTGTCAGACAATGACCTCTCAACGTAGGTACATCGTCAGGAGGGTCCCGGTGATCAAGTGGCGCTGTGCGGTTTCAGTGCAGGAAACACTGTGGTGGGAGGAAGGTTTCAACACGATCGAGGAGGCCCCTATGAGCGAGTATGACGGAAGCAGGTCGTCGGGATCGATCTGCACCGGCAACGGTCGGTGATCGTCCGCCAGACGGCGGACGGTGAACAATTGTCGGCGATACGGATCATCAACGATCCGATGGCGTTGGGATTGCAGATCGAGAAGGCCGGCCCGAACCCGGAGGTAGTGCTCGAGGCGACGTACGGCTGGTACTGGACCGTCGACGCACTCGAAGCGGCGGGCGCCACGGTCCACTGCGCACACCCATTGATTGTCAAGGGATTTCGGTACCGACGGGTGAAGAACGACGTGCGTGACGCCGGTGACCTGGCGGACCCGCTGCGGATGAACCGACTACCGGAAGCCTGGATCGCCCCGCCACCGGTGCGTGAACTCCGCGAACCACCGCCCCGCATCGCCGGGCGAAGGGATGACCGGTAGCCGAGACCCCCCGGCTCTAACCCACACCCATGCATCATCAGTTGGAGAAGGAAATCCTCAACCCCCACATAGCCACCCGCGTGCGCTGACCTCGACCATCCTCCCACTGAGTCTGCGCCGGCTCGGGTCATCGTCAACGCCGTTCGTCATCGCCTACGCTCCGGGCGCTCCGCGTTGACGCTGACCCTCACTCTGCGCTGCCCACATAGAAGGCCGAAACGCCAAATCGCCAGCATCGACTGGTGACCCGTAGCTCTTATTAGGGATGACAAACATCTCTACATATCAGTTGTAGTTCCCAGGGAGGTTGTGCACGGTGTGGGAGCCTGAAGTAGGCGACGGCCTCGGGTATCGGTGTGGTCATCACCACACACCACCGACCACTCGGAGGCCCTCGTGACACACGCTAACGCCTACCTGTCCGCGGCCGATTTGGCCCTCGCCCAACTCGTCGACGACGAACATTGGCCGCTGCGCCCTGCCACCGAACGGTTCCAATGCTCACCGGCAACAGCCAAGAAATGGGCCGACCGGAATCGAGACGGCGGCGAGGAGGCGATGCGAGACCGCTCCTCCCGGCCACACCACAGCCCGCACCGCACCGCGTCGCGAACCGAACGGCGGATCGTCGGGCTGCGGTTCACCCGCCGCTGGGGGCCACACCGCATCGGCTACCACCTGCACCTGGCCCGATCCACCGTCGAAGCGGTTCTGCGCCGCTATCGGACGACGCGGCTGACCGATCTCGACCAACGGACTTCCCGTTCGCCGGCCACCGGCCCACCGCTACGAACACGACACACCCGGTGACCTCGTGCACGTGGACATCAAGAAGCTCGGCCGCTTTCCCGACGGTGACGGGCACCAAATTCGGGCGATCATCGGCAACTGTCACAACAAGAGGAAGGGCCTGGGCTACGCCTCCACCCGCCATGCGGTCGACGACCATTCCCGGTTGGCGTACTCGGAGGAACACCACGACGAACGCAAGGAGACCGTCGCCGCGTCCTGGGAACGGCCCGAGCGTTCTTCGCAGCCCACCATATCGAGGTGCGAGCGGTGTTGACCGAAACCGGATACTGCTACCGCTCATCCTGTTTCGCCGCGGCGCTCGGTCCCAACGTCAAGCACCGCTACACCCGCCCCTACCGCCCGCAGACCAATGAGAAGGTCGAACGATTCAACCGCACTCTTGCCGCCGAGTGGGCCTACGCCGAGACGTATCGGTCCGACGATGCCCGCTCGGCGACCTACCAGTCCTGGCTCCATCACTACAATCACCACCGACCCCACACCGGAATCGGCGCCAAGTCACCTATCGACCGCGTCGGCGTTCACAACGCCCCCAGGAATTACAACTCGTTCGCGTGGGGCATCGGTGTTCGAGCTGGTGACGTGTCCGCAGTTGCACCCGGGCGTCATCCGAATTGCGCGAACGATGGGTTTGCAGTCATTCCGCCGGCCTGGAGGCTCATGGTCGTGCCTGTAGCGATTACAGATCGACGATTCGTGGGTAGTACGGGGGCCGCTGCCGCGCAACGCGGGTGAAGAGGATAATTCGACCATGGACTCAGCAAGCAACGGTGTCGGGCAAGCAACACTCGGGGAGGGAACGCTTACAGTTCGTGCTGCGCTCGAACTACCGATTCTGCGTGGTGGTGCTCCCGAGATCGTGGTAGGCGCAGAAGCCCTGGACCGCCCAGTCAGGTGGGTGCACGTCGTCGAGGTGAGAGACATCGCTTCCGTACTTCGGGGCGGGGAATTGCTATTGTCTGAAGGACGAATGTTCGGTAGCGCGGTAGAGGATCGAAGGCTGATCGCTGAGCTCTCCGAACGTGGTGTAGCCGCATTGGTTATCGAGTTGGGGCCTCGTCACCGCACTCTTCCGAAGAGCGTTGTAGGCGCCTGTCGCGACCATGGATTGACTTTGATCGCCTTGCATCTGCCAGTGGCATTTATCGATATTACCGAAGCCATTCATAGTCAAATTGTGTCTTACAAGCTCAATCTTCTCGATAGCGCGCATCAGCTACAGGATCGCCTGACGCACCTGGCGCTTGCCAATGGACGCATCCCTGAAATATTGGATATTCTTGCGGAGGCTGTGCATAACCCCGTGATTTACGAGAGGCAATATGGAGGTTTCGTATATCAAGCCCTGCATACTCTGACCGAGCGGGATGTGTCAGCGGCATGGGAAGGTTTCACTCGCAGAATAGGCTCTGCCCCAGCCGCTTTGGAGGCTATGCTCGCTGTAGGAGAACGTTCGGCAGGACGACTCGTCGCACTGTCCATGAATCGTCCGTTCACCGAAGCGGACGAGATGGCACTTGAGCGAACTGCGGGCATTGTCAGCTTGGTGCTAATGCGGGACGAACATCAGGACAGCGTCGCCGCTCGAAATCAGAGGGGGTTTCTCACGGCGTTGATGCACGGAGAGTTGCCACCATATCGAGCCGAAGCCCGTGCAGCGACTTTAGGTTTTACGGCCCCGGTTTTGTTACCATTGGCGATTCGGGCCGCAGCCCACCATCGTTCTCGGCCGTTGAGCTTAGAGGATCGACTATGGAAACAAATTTGGGACGACGTCAACAGTGAGATGAAGGGCCGTCGAATTAGCGCGATGATCGATCAAGCGCCATCGAATGACATCAGTTTAGTGATGCTCGGTTTGGAGGATGTAGCTCAGAGGGAATCCGCGATCGACCGCTTCGCGAATGTCGTGCAAGAGGCTGCAGACCGGCACATCGGCGTGCCCAACGGTGCAGTCATTTGTGCTGGTTCAGCAGTGCACACGTGGCAGGCGGCCGGCGAGGGACTTACTCTGAGCGTCGAGGCTATGGAAGGGGCCATGCAGAGCCAACCGCGTGCCTGGCATGATGCGGTGGATCTCGACCTCGACCGGTTGTTGTGGAGCCTACGACAGAATCCAGACCTCGCGAGATTTGCTCACCTTCGGCTCGATACCTTGCTGCATCACGACCGACAACGACGTAGCGAGCTGTTCAAGACGCTTCAAGTGCTTCTTCGTTTGAACGGTCGGAAAGCTGAAACGGCCCGGGCGTTGCACCTCGAACGCCAGTCGTTGTACAGCCGAGTCGAACGGATCGAATCTCTGCTCGGAGTCGATCTCGCCGATCCGGACATACGACTGGGTCTTCATCTTGCTCTACGCATCATGCGGCAACTACCGGAATTCACGGATGACGTCTGGGACTGAAGCAGGCGCCGCTGCTCATCTAGTGCTCGACCTGCCACATCAATTCAAGCTGTCGGCGATAGAAGCCACTGACTGACATTCTGTCCATTGTTCTCAAGATCGTCACCAGGAAATGTTGCCAGGTGATAGAGACCGGGTGTCACTCGCACATCTTTGAGTGCGAGGCCCGGTCACCGAGAAAGGGCAGATGAACTATGGCGATCGCAACTATCAACCCTGCTACCGGCGAGACGGTCAAGTCGTTCGAGCCAATGTCCGAATCAGAAGTGCAAGAACGTCTTCGAGTTGCTGATACCCGGTGGAAGCAGTTCCGAACCGTCAGCTTCGAGCAACGAGCGATCTGGATGCGTACGGCTGCCGATCTCCTAGAAGCCGAGGTCGACGAGGTGGCTGGGTTGATGACCTTGGAGATGGGCAAGACGCTGGCTTCTGCGCGAGGTGAGGCACTGAAGTGTGTCAAAGGGCTTCGCTTCTACGCTGACAATGCAGAAGCCATGCTCGCTGACGAACCTCTCCCCGCGGGGGCGAGTGTGGTCGGCGCCTCACGTGCGTTTACCAGGTACGAGTCGGTGGGAGTGGTGCTTGCCGTCATGCCGTGGAACTATCCGTTTTGGCAGGTTCTGCGTTTCGCTGCGCCGGCATTGATGGCCGGCAATGTTGGCTTGCTGAAGCATGCGTCGAATGTTCCGCAGTGCGCGATCTATCTTCAGAATCTATTCGAGCGTAGCGGCTTCCCTGAGGGTTGTTTTCAGTCGCTCCTGATATCTTCTGCTCAGGTCGAGGGGGTGCTGAGAGATCCTAGGGTTGCTGCGGCGACGATCACCGGCAGTGAGTGGGCCGGCAGGTCTGTTGCGTCGATATGCGGTGATGAGATCAAACCGTCTGTCCTCGAGCTCGGTGGCAACGACCCGTTCATTGTGATGCCTACGGCAGATATGGAGTCGGCCGTGGCGACCGCGGTCACCGCGCGAACTCAGAACAACGGGCAGTCCTGCATCGCGGCGAAACGCTTTCTGGTACACGACGCCGTTTACGATCAATTCACGACGCGTTTCGTCGAGGCTATGTCTTCCCTGACTGTCGGGGACCCGTTGGACGAAACAACCGATGTGGGCCCGCTTGCTACTGCGGACGCAAGGGACGAAGTGAATGAGCTCGTCGACGATGCGGTCGGGAAGGGCGCGTCGATCCTGTGCGGCGGTCGTTCTCTGGATCGGGATGGGTGGTACTTCTCGCCAACGGTGATTGCAGACGTATCGTCTGAGATGCGTGTTCACGATGAGGAAGTGTTCGGTCCAGTTGCCATGCTGCACCGCGTCACAGACATCGACGACGCTATCGCCGTTGCAAACTCGTCACCGTTTGGGTTGGGTGCATCGGCATGGACCAGTTCGACAGCAGAACAGGACCGGTTCATCTCGGAGATCGCCGCCGGTCAAGTGTTCATCAATAGCATGACAACCTCATACCCTGAGCTTCCCTTCGGAGGTACGAAACGCTCCGGATACGGCCGCGAGCTCTCTTATCACGGACTACGCGCATTCTGCAATGCTAAGACAGTGTGGGTCAAGTAGTAGATCAATCAAGCAATCCGGAGAGATCGGGTAAATGACTTCACATCGCGCGGACATCAGTGATGACCGCCCTAAGAGATAAGGCCTGTAATGCGATTGACAGGTAAAGCCGGAGTGATCACCGGGGCTACGAGTGGTTTAGGGCTCGCCACCTTGGAGGCAATGACCCGAGAGGGTGCATCCATTGTTGCTGTTGGCCGCGATCTCGAGCGAGGAAACCGTGCGGTACAAGCAATCAATGACCGCGGCGGGCGGGCGATCTTCCATCAGGGCGACGTGACCATCGAAGGCGACATAAGAGAGATGATCGCCCGGTGTCGTTCAGAGTATGGACGCATCGATATTATGCATAACAATGCCGCCTACTTGGTTAGCGCTGCCATTCACGAGACGACCAACGATCAGTGGACTGCATCTCTTGCCGCAAACCTCACCTCAGTTTTTTGGGGAACCAAGTATGCAGTCCTGGCGATGCGAGAGGAAGCTCACGGGGGCTCGATTATCAACACTGCGTCGGTAGCCGGGTTCACGGCCACTGGCGACACCGCATGCTATGTAGCAACCAAGTCGGGTGTCATCGGATTGACGCGCGACACGGCGATCGCGTACGCCGCTGAGGGAATTCGATGCAATGCAGTGTGTCCCGGTGATTTCGAATCACCGATGCTCGAGCATTTTTTCGATACGGCTACAAACCCAGCCGCCGCGCGCGATGCGATGGAAAAGCTGTATCCGACACACCGCATCCTTGCGCCCGCCGACGTCGCGGCCGCAATCGTATTTCTCGCCTCGGACGAGGCTCGGGGAATGACGGGAACGTCCATGATCGTAGACGACGGGTTAACAGCAAAAACATACTGAACGAAGATTGTCGTCACTCGGTCAATCGCGAGCTGATCGAGTGACGACAATCTCAGTAATCAGTGCACCCAAAGGTGGTCTATAGAACATTGAGGGTACGCAGTCGAGCCGCGCCGAGACTGAGAGAGCAACTTCCCGCCCAGCCGCCGATCGCACCATCTGAGTCGGCAGCAGAGTCCGCACTTGCACCGTTTCTACCGGTTACATGCCCAGATCTTTCAGCCGGTGGTGGAGGTGAGCGCCGGCCCCGCGCTTTGGGGTCATCGGGTGCGTGCGCTCGATCTCCAAGCTCACGTTCCATCATACGATCGGTAGTCTTCCCCGTCTTGCGCGAAGGCATCGAGAACGTTGCGCGTAATCGTCGAAACGCTGTCCCGATAGTTGTTATGGGACAAACATCCGCTCCATGCAATCGATCCGGTGCTGAACACGGCTCCACCATTCGGATACTCGACCAAGACCCTGTCAGTCCCTAACCAACGGGCTGACCGAGCCGCTCTGATTCGAATCCGAGGTCATAATTTCCTCGGAACACGCTTGCGCATCGTCCGAAAAGCCAGTCGCCGTCGCAAGAATTATTGTGTTCGTCGGTGTTGCCCAGCATGGGGTCGGCATGGTCGAAGTCGTAACCCGCTGCCCCGTACGACTGGATCAGGTTCGGCATGTCCCCGATCACGTCGTCATCGATGTCACGAAAAACGAATCGGGCGGCGTCGTCGAAAGAGTCAGTTTGGCGCACGTAGGGCCGGCCGGGTCCTGACGTCTCTGCAAAGAACCCCACTCCGGGCCATGACTGGGGTGAAATACCTCGGTGAGCCACAGCCCCCTGAGTTCGCCGGTGGCACTCAGATGAGCCTCCCCGGGTTCGGGCTCCCACATCCGCGTAGACGGGCCGCGACGACGGATCTCTACGCTTGCCCCTGTCCGAGGGTCCAGCTGTGTGACCCAATACATCCCATTGCCGCCGAGGTACATCATCCGGCCACCGCTTTGCAAATAGTCCTGCGTGGAACGGATCATTGCGAGTGACCAGTATTCCGGATGCGTGCCGGTCAACACCACGTTGTATGGATCGAGAATCGCTCTGCCCTCGTGATGCAGATCTTCGGTCCGTCATTACGTCGAAGTCGACGCCATGCTCGTGCAGCCAGTCCACGATACAGGTCGGCGTTCAGGCCGTGAGCAGAACCTGATTGGGCGTGGTTGGCCAGAACCACAGATCTACACGGAGGTCGTCGACGTCACTGAGATCTAATTGCTTCGGGATCTGAATGTACGATCCTGGTCGAAGGTCCTGTTGAATGCCCGTGTAGCGGCCCTCGATCGAGCTTTCGATCAGCTGCGACTTGAACCCGGGGGTAGCCGGCCGGGCGTCTCCGTGAATCAGCCGAACGATCTCGGCGTCGAACGGCGCGCCGTGCTCGGAACTCACCATGAAGGTGATGTCCTCACCGCCCTGCACGCTCAACCGGTCGGAATATCCGACAACCTTCATAGCAATCGACTCCATGGTTCATCAAATCTCGGTCCGCAAACCCTGTCGACCTTCGGCACCTGGACGTATTCGATACGTAACGGTGACAGGGATGAATCGGGTGGGCCATCCACAAGGCGCGGTCAGTGGCTCTGCTTGCAATGTCGGGGATCGAGAACAACACCAGCTCTCGTTGCGACTAGCTGGATTGCGGGCTCGTAGACGACATGTCAGATCGAGAGGCACTTTCTGGCTGTTGTGTCAACTCCGGGGGTCGACAGTCTTTCATCCGAAGTTCGACGAACCGACGTAGACAGTCTGTAATGCGGGTGTTTCCGAGTTCCTACACCTTGCCCCTGGCCGCATAATGCAGCCACAATCCATGCTTCAGAGCATGCAAGCAACCTCCCCTCGCCTCGCCGATGCAGACAACGCAGATGGTGTCGGTGCTGTCAATGTCCCAGTCGCGGCACCCACGCAGCTGATTGAATACGACCGTCAGCATGTGATGCACGGATTTACTTGCCTCGATCGTGACCTTGCACCTGGGCCCATATTCCAGTCGGGCAAAGGTATCCGCCTGGTCGACGTGGAAGGGAACGAGTGGCTCGATGGATGTGCCGGCCAAGCCAACGTCAGCCTTGGTTATGGACGCGACGATCTAGCCGACGTCGCTGCATCTACCCTCAAGTCGCTCGCCTTCGGTACGCACTTCTACCACAACCGTAGCCATGTGTGGGCGTCCCAATTGGCCGAGCGACTCGCGCACATCACACCCAGCGGTATCGACCAGTTCTTCTACGGTGTCGGCGGATCAGATGCGGTAGAAACTGCCATCAAGATCGC
This sequence comes from Rhodococcus sp. P3_B8, assembly GCF_056402775.1. Taxonomy (NCBI): domain Bacteria; kingdom Bacillati; phylum Actinomycetota; class Actinomycetes; order Mycobacteriales; family Nocardiaceae; genus Rhodococcus; species Rhodococcus sp. P3_B8. Next base: position 68,616 of record NZ_JBFUGT010000018.1, on the reverse strand, counting down.
CCGTTTCGCCAATATCACTAACGGGCGTCCTGACAAGATTCACATTATCGGGCGACTGAACAGCTATCACGGCGTGAGCTATGGCGGTGCCAGCATGACGGGAGATCCCGCTATGTGGGCCAACATCGGGCCGTTGCTTTCCGGCTTCTCGCACATATCACAGCCCGCAAATGGCAGTACGGGGTCTGCTAGTGCGCTCGAAGAAGAGATCTTGCGCGTCGGGCCCGAGAATGTGGCGGCATTTTTGGCTGAACCCATCTCCACCCCGAACGGTTTGTACTGCCCTCCTGACGACTACTGGCCGCAGATCCGAGCGATTTGCGATCGCTACGACATTTTGTTGATCGCCGACGAGGTTTTGTGCGGTATCGGGCGTGCAGGCTCGATGTTCGCGATCGATCGATGGAATGTCTCGCCAGACATTCTCACCATGTCCAAGGCGATCACCGCCGGTTATTTCCCGTTGTCGGTTGTCGGCGTCACCGGACGCGTGCGGGATGCGCTGGCGGCGAGCGGAGAAAGGTTCGTCCACGGGGTGACAAACGGTGGACACCCAGCAGCGTGCGCGGTGGCTCTCGCAACATTCGACATCATGGAACGCGAGGATGTCGTTGGCCGAGCGGATCGCGGTGGTCGTTACTTTGCTCAGCAGCTCGCCAATCTTGCTGATACCCAGCAGGTCTTGGACAAAGACACCGCACGATCCACAGGAATGATGGTCGCAGTCAACCTGAAGCTGGACGAGTACGGCGACGATTTCGGTGTGCGTCTACACGAAGAATTCGTGCGCCGACGGGTGCTCGTCAGGTCCTACCGCAACAACCGTACGATAGGATTCCTGCCAGCGCTGACTATCGAAAATCACGACATCGACGCGATCGTCGAACGAGTCGCAGAGTCCATCGAGGCGACGCGCGCCTCGATGGGAATCTGAAACTCTTGTTCGCAATCACACTGTGCTTTTGCATTAACGAAAGGGTTCCCAATGTCAGTTAAAGCAGCCGAGAATTCGGTGGTTCAGCGCCACCCACTGATCGAGCGGTTGAACAGGCCTTACATCGACGGTGCGTTTGTGGATGCACTCAGTGCTGAGACATTTGCACGTGTGACACCGGTCAACGGCGAACCCTTGCCCTCCATCGCATCATGCACCGAGGCCGACGTCGATCGTGCCGTCGCCTCTGCTCGACGTGCGTTCGAGTCGTCGGACTGGCGTCGCCGTAGTCCCCGTGAGCGCAAGAGAGTGCTGCAGCGGTTGTCGGTACTGATGCTCGAGCACAAGAGCGAGATCGCGGCTCTTATCACTGCTGACATGGGCAAGCCCATCGCCGCCGCCACGTGGGAAGTCGAATTCAGCGCTGAGGTCTTCGAATGGTTCGGCGAGTCCGTCGACCACCTTTACGGACAGGTTGCGCCTCTCGGCCAGGACGCACACGCGACCATCACCCGTGAACCGATCGGCGTCGCCGCAGCTGTGACACCGTGGAATTTCCCGTTGCTCATGCCATCCGTAAAGCTGGCACCAGCTCTGGCCAGCGGAAACGCCGTTGTCTTGAAGCCAGCCGAACAGTCACCTCTGGCTGCCCTCCGCCTGGCCGAATTGGCGACGGAAGCCGGTCTGCCGGACGGTGTGCTCAATGTGATCACAGGACTCGGAGAGACCGCGGGCAAATCCCTTGCCCTACACATGGACGTCGACGCGCTCGGGTTCACCGGTTCGACTTCGGTTGGCCGGTTGATCATGAAGTACGCGGCAGAGTCGAACCTGAAGAAGGTGTCGCTCGAACTCGGCGGCAAATCGCCTAGTTTGGTCCTGGCCGACGCCAGCGACCACGAGATGGTCGCGGTGAAGACCGCGGAAGCAATTTTCGGAAACACCGGTCAGATGTGCGACTCCAGTTCGCGACTGGTCGTGCACGAGTCGATCGCCGACTCCGTGATCGACCAACTCCGCACAGTGGCTGGGCGGTGGCAGCCGCTCGACCCGTTCGATCCTGCCGCCGTCATGGGACCGGTAGTGGACAAGGCTCAGTACGACCGCGTACTCGGCTATCTCGATGTAGGTCGTGAAGAGGGCGCACAGGTCGTCAGTGGCGGCAATGCCACTCTCGTGGAGACCGGAGGGTTTTACATCGAGCCCACGGTTCTCAGGAACGTCACCAACGATATGCGCGTTGCCCGGGAAGAAATTTTCGGGCCGGTCTTGTCCGTCATCACCTTCAGCGACGAAGAAGAAGGACTCCGCATCGCTAACGATACCAACTACGGTCTCGCAGCCTCCGTATGGACGAACGACATCAAGAAGGCCCACCGAATGGCCCGCGAACTGCGTGCCGGAGCTGTACTGGTCAACGGTGATGAACTTTTCGATGTGACACTTCCCCATGGTGGCTTCAAAGAATCGGGCATCGGGCGAGACTATTCGCACCACGCCTTCGACAACTGGACCCAGCTCAAGGCCACGTACATCAATCTTGCCTAGTTCGCCAACCGCGCGGGTAGACCGATCGTTCCACGACTCTGCACGGTGGCCGCTAGGCCGCCGTGCAGAGTTGCTTTCGGGCAGCAGCACTCGAGATCAACTTCTGGGATCAGCGACCGGGCATCGCGCCATCGTCTGCGTGGTCCACAACGCAGTGACATCAAGGGTGAAGCTCGCCCGACCGTGAGGGCGCAGACTTATCACAGCACGAATATCCGCCCAGCCCATCACCGGCGGAACTCCTCGCACACGCGAGAAAGGTAGAGAACTGACATGGATCCGCGCCACTCGATACTGTTCGAGCCCATCACGATCGGCCCGAAAACACTACCGAACAGATTTTTGCAAACTCCGCACTGTACAAGCTTCGGGACCACCAAACCTCGCTCCCAGGCGCATCATCGCAAAGTGAAAGCGGAGGGTGGGTGGGGTCTGATTTTCACCGAAGAATGCTCGATCCACCCAGAAGCCGATCAGTTCCCATTCGTTCTTGCCCGTCTGTGGGACGACGACGACGTCGCGAACCTTGCTCTCATGTGCGACATGGTCCATGCAGAGGGATCTCTGGCAGGTATCGAACTGTGGTACGGGGGTGTAAATCCCCTGAACATGGAATCGCGTGGGGTTTCACGGGCGCCGTCGCAAATTGTCAGCGATGTGTACTCGATGGCACCGTCCCTGGAGATGGACATCTCGGACATCGAGATTGTTCAAGGCTTCTATGTCGAAGCAGCGTTACGCGCCAGAGAAGCTGGATTCGACGTAATTTGCCTGTACGGAGGCCATGAGGGCTTGCTCGAGCAGTTCCTGTCGCCGTACTACAACAAGCGCACCGATAGCTATGGCGGCTCTCCCGAGAACCGAGCACGTATGTGGCGTGAAGTGATCGAAAAGGTACGCGCTGCAGTTGGCTCTGACATGGCGATCTCGGTCCGACTCTCCGCTGATTCTCTCCGAGGAGACGAAGGGATCCTGCTCGAGCGTGATGTCTTGCCGTTCATCCGGGACTGTGACGAGATTGTCGATCTATGGGACGTATACCTGGGTGGTGTCGACTGGGGAGATGACGCAACGCCGTCCCGATTCTTCAGATCTGGCCGCGCGCTGGAGTATGTCAAACGCATCAAGGAGACAACGCGTAAGCCTGTTGTGGCGGTGGGACGGTTTACCGACCCGGGTGCGATGGCGCAGATCATCAAAGAAGGTGTTGTCGATATAGTCGGCGCGGCAAGGCCCACCATAGCCGACCCTTTCCTTCCCGCTAAGATCAGAGAAGGCCGACCGGAGGACATCCGCGAATGCATCGGTTGCAATATTTGCATCTCCCGGTTCGAGCACGGTGGACCACCGATCATCTGCACACAGAACGCGACCGCCGGCGAGGAATACAGAAGAGGGTGGCATCCCGAAAGATTCGACCGCGCCACGAACGCCGAATCTGATGTGCTTATCCTCGGGGCTGGTCCGGCCGGTATGGAATGTGCGCGAGTTCTCGGTGAACGAGGAATGCGCAATGTGCACCTCGTCGACTCGGAGCCGGAAATGGGTGGTCACCTTAGATGGTTGACCCAACTACCAGGACTCAACGAGTGGAATCGAATCACTGATTACAGGATGGTTCAGCTCGAAAAATTGAAAAACGTCGAGTTCATTCCAAACACGCGGCTCTCGGCCGCAGAAGCCGCAGACTATGGCGCCGGAATTGTAATTCTGGCTACCGGATCTCATTGGTCCGAGGTAGGGCTAGGCCCTGTGACCAGAAACGGTCTGACTGCTTCGAAGGGTCCGAACGTCTTCACCCCAGAGGATATTCTGGCACACGGTCGCGAAATACCCGGCAGTCATGTCACAGTGATCGATCAGGATGGCTACCACGTTGCGGCAGGACTCGCCGACCTACTTTCTTCCCGCGGCAAAAAAGTCACGTTGTTGACACATCTGTCCGAGCTCGCGCCCTATACCAACTACACGCTCGAGGCCAATTTCCTCCGGCGTAAGCTACACAAACAGGGTGTGAAGATTGTGACATCGACGATACCGGTGAGCCTGGTTGAGGACGGGGTACAAGCCCACTCGGCGTATGCCGATTCAGACGACCTCCAGTTCTACCCGTCGGATGCGGTTGTTCTCGTAACGCAGAGAGTGTCGAACACCAGCATCTATCGCACTCTGCAGGATGAAATCGGGTCGGGCCAGTTGCTCGAAGAGGGCGTCGATTCCGTCTACAAGATCGGAGACTGCGTGGCTCCGAGGATAATTGCAGAGGCGGTTTTCGATGGTCACCGTTTGGCACGTGAAATCGATTCGCCCAACCCGGCTATTGCGTTGCCATATCATCGAGAGCGCCTCGTCGAACTTCAACTTAAGCGCACTCGGCCAGGCGCATTGACTTCTTAGCAGAATGAGGTCCGTCCCGAGTCGGTTTGATGGCCCGACCGACTCGGGACTGGATGCAGCCACCAAACCCCGTCGGTGATTCGGCAGGTTCTCGTCGTTGCTGGATATGTAAACGTGGATCGCGAGGGTGAACCGACGACGAAAGTTACAAATAGGTGGTCCCATGAGTGGTGACTCTCTCCCGCGGCGGCCGGCGGAAGAACGACCGCATCGACGCCGCCGCAGCGGTCTGTGTGGCCGTCCTGCAGGGCGACGCCCGACCGGTGGACCCGGAGGGCCCGACCGATATCCTGGCGCTGCTCGACGAGCGTCGAACGAATATGTCTAACAGTCGGACTCGCCTCGTCAATGAGTTGCACGCGTTGCTGCGCCAGCTGTTCGCCGGCGGTGCACCGACCTCGTTGTCCGCGGCTCGGCCACCACCCTGTTGCGGGGCTTCCGTGCCCGCAGCGAGGTCGTCCGAACTCGCGTCGGCCTGTGCGGAGATCTGATCGCCGACATCCGCCGCCTTGACAACCAACTCGCAGCGAACCAGAAGCACATGTCCCAGGCGCTCGACGAGCACGGCACCCGTCTACGCGACATCGACGGAATCGGACCAGTGACCGCCGCCCGCCTGATCGGCCGCACCGGCCGGCCCGATCGCTTCCCGACCGCGGCGGCCTACGCCAACTACAACGGCTCGGCATCGGTGCAGATCGCCAGCGCCGACACCGACCGCCACCGACTCTCCCGCTACGGCGACCGACAGCTCGAGAACGCGCTCTATACCGTCGCCATGGTCCAGACCCGAATACCCGCAGTGCCGGCCGAATTTCTAGAGCGCGAGAAGCGGTCACCCGCAGTTGCTCGAGCCTCGCATCGTCCTGGATTTTTCAGGCGCGGTCAATTGGGCTATACCGCAGTGTCGGCGCGGCGATCGCAAACGGAAACGAGAATGTTTCTGAGCTCGACCAACACAGGTCGAGCCTCCGCGCCGGTCCGAACCGCCGTATACACCTTGCGGACCGGCTTGGTTGCTATGGACACGAACTGTGCTTGCGGTCGATAGCCGTCCCACACGAGATCGGGTAGTAGTGTGACGCCGTGTCCGGTCTCAGCGAGCCGGGCAAGAACCATCAAGTCAGCAGATTCAAATCGCACGCGGGGCTCAAAACCTGCGGCTCTGCAAGCAGTTTCGGCCCAATCACGGGCCGGTTTACCCTTCGGTTCGAGGATCCAAGGAACGTCGGCGAAGTCGGCAAGTTCTTTGCGGTCGCGGTTGGGCTTCCATTTGTCGGCGACGTAGATGCGCATTGGGTCCTCGAAGAGCATCTTGCGGTCAATGCCAGTTACCTGTGGTTGGTCGTAGCCTGGATACTCCTCACCAAGAATGAGGTCGAACTCGCGGGCTTGAAGCGCGGAAGTGGCCGAATCCGGTTGTATTTCTGTGAGATACAGCGTCAAATCCGGGTGTCGGAAATTCATCTCTTCCAGCACTCTCGGAATCAACGCCAGGGCGGCAGTCTGAAACGTTGCGACGCGGACCTCTCCGACGATATCCGAGCGGGTCGCCGCCAGCGCAGCCTGGGCGCGCTCGACCTGCTGGAGGATTCCCTCGGAGTGACGGACTAGAAGCTCTCCTGCATTCGTCAACCGAACTCGACGACCCACCTGTTCAAGTAGCGGTACGCCTGCTTCGTTTTCGAGTTGGCCCAGCTGTTGGCTGACGGTTGATGCGCTGAACGACAACGCTTCGGCGACCTGTCCGATCGTTCCACGTCGACTCAGCTCGACCAACAACCTCATGCGGTGCAGATTCAGCATCTCAGCCCCAACCAATCGAAGATACCGATGATTATAGGCGAGAAACGTGCGCTGGACCGAACGCTGGTAGTCGATGAGGATTGGATGCGTCCCGAGCCAACGGTGTCTCGGGACGCTCAGACCACTGGTCGGATTGCTGCTAACGCCGACTCGACCATCTTTCGAGGAGTCCCCCGCATGGGAAAAGCGACCAATTTTCTATACCTGTCCGAACCCGACTGCATCGCCGCCGGAGTGCTCGATGCCGCGCGTTGCGTAGACGTCTCACAAGAGACTTTCGAGCTTCTCGCTGCGGGTGACTACTTGATGGGCGGGCCGAACCACAATAGCCACGGCATGGGCGTGGTCTTTCCTAAATCGAGTTCGTTCCCGAACATGCCGGTCGCCGGCCCCGACCGCCGATTCGTCGCGATGCCCGGCTACTTGGGAGGTCGGTTCGACGTGTGCGGCAACAAGTGGTACGGATCGAATCACGCCAACGCAGCCAAGGGCCTGCCGCGCTCAGTGCTGACCTTGATGCTCAACGACAAGGACACTGGCGAACCGCTGGCTTTGATGTCGGCCAACCTGCTCAGCTCTGCGCGTACCGGTGCGGTTCCAGGTGTTGCCTCCCGACATCTTGCCCGTACCGATTCGCGGACCGTTGCCATCCTCGGCTGCGGCCCGATCAACCGCGCGTGCCTGCGCGGTATCGCCAGCCAGCTCCCGAAACTGGAAAAGGTCTACTGCTACGACTTGTTCGCGGAGACAGCAACCGGATTTGCAGAGTGGGCGGGCAATGAGTTCGGCGTCGAAGCCGTCGCTGAACTCGACCTACAGACTGCAGTCCAGACCGCCGATGTCGTCAGCGTCGCCGCCTCTCGCGTCAAGCCCCTGGTCGTAGAAAATTCGTGGTTCGCCGTCGGCGCCACCATCCTGATTTCGGGACCGATCTCACCGGACGATGCGTTCTGGACAGAAAACCGGGTCGTACTCGACCACGTACCTCTGCACGAGGCTTACGTCGAAGAAGCGGTGGCGTCTCCGGACAAGCAGGCGGCGTACAACGGCATCATCGGTGGCCCGCTCTACCGCCTGGTCGACGACGCCGTCCTACCGCCCCTCACCGAGTTCGCCGATCTCGGCTCCGTCATCCGCGGAACCGCACCCGGACGCGGCGACGAGGACGAGCGCATCGTGTTCATCGCATGCGGGATGTCGGTCTTCGACCTGTCGTGGGGATACGAGATCTACCGCACTGCGCAAGAAAAGGGCGTGGGCACCGAACTGAACCTGTGGGAGTCGCCCTACGTGGACTGACCTGCCGACCTAATCGCCAAGTCGCGCATCACAGACGACCGCAAGCGATCTGCGTTTCGACAGATTCAGATCGACAGCAGTGCCCCATTCCGAGCGGGAACACGCACAGACCATCGAGCTCATTCGTTTCCCTGTCGACCCATCACCGACATAGCCACTCCGCTCAGCTATCCGAAAAGACCGAAACCCACACCGTTCACTGGCTCGGCCGGTTTCGGCTCTGTACTGCGGGTGACGACTTTGAGTCAACAACCGCGCGCCGGGGACGGTACGAACCGCCCCACACATTCCAATCGAACGCGTGAGAGCCCTCTCGGTGGGTGAGCACGACCGCGTTCCGATGCTTCCTGTTCACGAAAGGGTTCAACGGATGAGCAAAATCAGGAATCTCGACCATCTCGTCGGCCTCGGCGACACTCAATCGCGAAAGATCGTCTTGTCGGTCACCGACCGAGTGCTGGCGCGACTGGACGGTTACGAACGCATCAAGTCCATCATGCGTCTCGACGGTGACATCCTCACCATCGGTACTCGTACCTGGGATTTGTCCACCAAACGAAACGTGTACCTCCTCGGGGCTGGAAAAGCCTGCAACCACATGGCCATGGCGGTCGACGAAGTCTTGGGTGACCGCCTCACCCACGGCATCGCCATCGTCAAGGTGGCCGAGGAAACCGACCGATTCAATCGAACCACGGTGCATGTCGGGGGACACCCGATCCCGAATGAGGTTGGCTACCAGGCCTCACGTGAAATCTTGGATCTGGTCGATTCCTCCGGCCCGGACGATCTGTTCATTGCCGTCATCTCCGGCGGCTCGTCGGCCTTGATGAGCTGCCCGATCGACGGCATCACGTTGCAAGACGAAATGGACGCCACCGACGTCCTGCTCAAGAGCGGCGCGGGCATTTACGAGATCAACGCGATCCGTCGCCACATCTCACAAATGAACGGCGGGATGCTCGCCAAACGAATCGACGCTGTCGGGGCAGAACTCATCGGATTCGGAATCTCCGACGCCATCGGCACACCACCGACCACAGATATCGGTGTCCCGTACGCCAACTACGCGTCCACCCCCATCGGTCCGGATCGCACGACACTCGCCGACGCCCGGGCTGTGATCGAGAACTACGACCTCGCCGATCGCTTGCCGGCCAGCATCGTGACATACCTGACGAACGTCGGAGATGAGGGAGAAACCCCGAAGTCCTTTCCTCGCAACACTTATTTCCTACTGAACACCCTTCCCGACTCGGTGAGATACGCCAAGGAAGCTGCCGCGGAACTGGGTCTGCCGGCGATGATCGTCAGTTCATTCCTCGAAGGTGAAAGCAAGGACACTGGAACGTTCTTCGCGTCCATCGCACGCGAGATCCAGGCCAGTGGCAACCCGATCGCCGCCCCGTGTGTACTCGTGTCGGCGGGCGAGACCACCACCGAAATCCTCGACAACAGCCTCATCACCGGCAGCGGCGGGCCAGGACACGAACTCGTTGCGGCCTTCGCGATTGCCGCGGCGAGCACCCCGGGTGCGGCGATGCTCTCCATCGATTCCGAGGGAACCGACGGAACGACCTCGGCTGCAGGCGGTCTCTGCGACTCGACCAGCTACGCCCGCGCTCGCGAGGCCGGCGTCAATCTGCACGCGGCACTGCGTGGGCACGCCACACACGAAGCGTTAACCGCGCTCGGCGATGCGGTGATCACCGGCAATACCGGCACCAATCTGTGCGACCTCAACATCCTGTACGTTCCCCCGCTCGACGCGTGATGCAACCCCGGAGACAAACGCCATGAAGATCACATCTGTCATCGCCCGCCAACTACTCGATACCAAGACCCGCCCCTTGGTCGAGGTGGAAATTCGCACCGACACCGGACACGTCGGGCTCGGCGCAGCACCCACGGGCAGCTCGGTGGGAGTGCACGAAGCGTTCGTCCTGCGTGATGGAAATCCCGCCGAATACGACGGGCTGAGCGTGCACCACGCCGTGGCATCGGTGACCGACCACATCGCGCCCGCGCTTGTAGGTGCCGAACTCGACCTGCGAGTGCTCGATCAGAAGATGATTGACCTCGACGGCACGTCGGACAAGAGCAAACTCGGCAGCAACGCCATCTACTCCACATCGATCGCCCTGCTGCGCGCCACCGCCGCCGCCGCCGGCGTGCCGACCTATACCTACGTGGCGGATCTGATGGGGCTTCCACCGGTCAGTACCGTCCCGGTGCCAAGTTTCAACATGATCAACGGCGGCCGGTACGGCGACCTGACCCAACCGTTCAATGAGTTCCTGGTCATGCCGCATAAAGCCGAATCGATCGAACAGGCCGTCGAGAAAAGCGTCAAGGTCTTCAAGGTTCTCGATCAACTTCTCACCGAAAAGATCGGCCATAAACCCCAGGTCGCCTCGTCCTACGGGTACGCAGCTCCGTCCGCTGATCCGCGCGAAGTGCTGCAGATACTTGCAGAAGCGGTTGATCGCGCCGGTTGCTCCGACATCATGGCATTCGCATTGGACTGCGCATCGTCGGAGATGTACGACAAGACCGCCCACACGTACGAGCTCAACGGTCGACGGGTGTCCTCGGCCGAACTGATCGACTACACCCGCCAGCTCTCCGAGGAGTTCCCGCTCGTCTTCGTCGAAGACCTTCTCGACGAGGATGATTGGGACGGATACACCCAGGCAGTCGCCGAAATTCCCAAGACGATCATTCTCGGCGACGATCTGATCGTCACCAACCGTGAGCGTCTCGAACGGGCAGTCGAGCTCTCTGCGGTAGACGGGTTCATTCTCAAGCCAAATCAGGTCGGAACGATCTCGGAAGCGCTGGACTGCTACTCCTATGGGCAAGACCGTGGTCTTCTGGCCATTCCGTCGGGCCGTTCGGGTGGCGTCATCGACGACGTGGTGATGGATCTTTCGGTCGGACTCGGTGTGCCGTTCCAGAAGAACGGTGCTCCGCGATCCGGCGAACGCATCGAAAAACTCAACTTCCTGCTTCGCGTTGCCGACTCGGTACCCAACTGCTCCATGGCCGACGTCTCGGCACTGGTCAAGGTCTAAGGATCCAGACATGGCATTCACACCTCGCGATGGGGGCGCCGATCCGTTCGAGATCAAGCTCTACCGCGAACCTTCATCGAGACACGATGGCGCTCGCGTTCGAATTCTCAGCGGCTACATTCCTACCTTGTCCGACCTGCTACCTCTGTTCACCGCATTCGGGCTCGAAGTGATCGACGAGCGGGCCGGCGAGATTGAGGCCCCCGAGAACACGAATTACGAAATTGATCTCGGCGTCCGGTCGCGGGACGCCACGCAGTGGAGTGAAGCCACCAGTAATAGCCACGAACTGGACGAGAACTTCATCGAAGCCATCCGAGCGGTGTGGACCGGAGAGTGCGAGTCCGATGCGTTGAACGCTCTGGTACTGACCGCCGGACTGACGTGGCGACAAGTGACCTGGCTGCGCGCGATCGCGGCCTACCTGCGTCAGACCCAAGCTGCGTTCTCGCTGCAGTACATCTGCGATGTGCTGGCGTCGCACCCCAGGTTAAGCGCATTGGTCATCCGCATCTTCGAAGAACGGTTCGACCCGGATCTCCACAGCGGTCTCGTGTCGACAACCAGGAAACACAACGAGGAAGCCCACACCGGACATTTCGTCGACGGTCTCGACAACGTCGCTAGTCTCGATGAGGACCGCATACTGCGATCGGTACTGGCGATCATCAAAGCCACCGTCCGAACCAACGCGTTCCAACTGACCGACGGCTGCACTGTTCCGTCACGGGTCAGCTTCAAGATCGAACCATCGCGGATACCCGGCCTACCTCAGCCGGCACCCGCCGCTGAAATCTGGGTATACAGCCCTCGTGTCGAAGGCGTGCACATGCGCTTTGGCAAAGTTGCACGCGGTGGCATTCGGTGGAGCGACAGACGAGAAGACTTCCGCACCGAAGTGCTCGCACTGGCCAAAGCTCAGGTGGCTAAGAACGCAGTGATCGTCCCCACCGGAGCTAAAGGCGCCTACCTACCTAAACGGCTACCACCGGTCGCCAACCGGGACGAGTGGATCAACGAAGGACGGGAAGCTTACAAACAGTTCGTCGCAGGCCTTCTCGATGTCACCGACAACCGCGTCGACACCGCGATAGTCGGCCCGCCTCGCGTCGTACGTCACGACGAAGATGACCCATACCTCGTTGTGGCGGCCGACAAGGGCACAGCAACATTTTCCGATTATGCGAACGAGGTCGCTCGCGCCTACGGCTTTTGGCTCGACGACGCCTTCGCGTCCGGTGGATCCCGCGGCTACGATCACAAAGCGATGGGCATCACCGCTCGCGGTGCCTGGGTGTCGGTAGAGCGCCACTTACTCGAACTAGGTATCGATCCAAGCCGTGACCAGTTCACGGCGATTGGTATCGGCGACATGAGCGGCGACGTCTTCGGCAACGGCATGCTCCTATCACCGCACCTGCGGCTCGTTGCCGCGTTCGATCACCGTCACATTTTCATCGACCCGAATCCGCCCGTTCGCGAGGCTTTCGCCGAACGCCAGCGCCTGGCATCGTTGCCGCGCTCGTCTTGGGCCGACTACAACCGCGGCCTTCTTAGCAAGGGTGGACTAGTAGCTGAGCGCACGGCCAAATCCGTACCGCTTTCACACCAGGCAACAGCCGCCCTGGGCCTGACTCCGACCATTACTTCGTTAACCCCAGCCGAGCTCATCCGTGCCATTCTGTCGAGCCCCGCCGATCTGCTTTGGAACGGCGGAATCGGAACATACGTGAAGGCCGGCCCCGAGTCTCATTCAGAGGTAGGAGACCGGAGCAACGACGGAGTTCGTATTGACGCGGGTCAATTGCGAGTGCGTGCGATCGGCGAAGGCGGCAACTTGGGCTTGACCCAGGCAGCACGAATTCAAGCGGCTCTTGCAGGGATCCACGTCAACACCGATGCCGTCGACAACTCAGCCGGAGTCGACACCAGTGACTACGAAGTCAACATCAAAATTGCACTCAGCTCCGGCATCACCGGCGAAACCCGAACCTCCGACGGGACGGACGATCTTCTCAGTGACATGACTGGCGACGTAGCCGCAGCTGTCCTCAGTCATAACTACGACCAGAACGTCCTGCTCACCATGGAAGTGCACCGCGCATCTGAAAATCTTCCCTTGCACCGCCGGTTGATGCATCACTTGACCGAAACCGGCTACTTGCATCGAACACTTGACACACTGCCCACCGAATCAGAACTGGCTCAACGCGAAAGCACAGGGCTGGGATTGGTACGCCCCGAACTTGCTGTCCTCATGGCCAGTGCCAAGAATTACCTGAAGAACGCACTGGCAGAAACCGACGTGTGCTGCGATCCCGCCTTCACTGTAACCCTGCGCGGCTACTTCCCAGCGCACCTCGGCGAGGTCATGCCTACCGCTATCATGGACCATCCCCTGGGCCGCGAGATCGTGGTCAACCAGATCGCCAATGACGTCATCAACTTTGCTGGCATAACAGCGGTGTACCGCGCCGTCGAAGAAACCGAAGCTCGGGTCGACCTGGTCGTCAAGGCATATATCGCCGCAATCGACGTCTTCGGACACAGGGAATTCAGGCAAAGGCTCAAGTCCGTCGAGTCGACACTGCCGCCACTACTGACTGCCTCTATTCGCCACGAGGGACAACGACTCCTCGACCGCGCCGCCCGCTGGTTCCTTAATCGCTACCCATCAGGCTTCTCGCTGGAGACTGTTGTCAGCAGGACGAAGACCAGAATAGCGGCGCTCTGGCCGGACGAACCCGCGCGTCTCGTGGGAGAAGAAAGAGCCCGATTCGACCGCAATGTGCTCGCCTTCGAAGCTATGGGTTCGACCCCGGACCTGGCGAAAACCGCAGCTGCTTATCTGGACGGCTACGTCCTGTTGGACATCATGGAGATAGCAGACGATCTTCTGCTACCAGATGACCACACAGCCGTTCTGTACCACTACATCTCTGAACAGTTTCGCGTCGACTACCTACTGACCCGAGTCAGTTTGCTGCCGCGACCGGACCAATGGGACAGGCTGGCCCGGACGGCGTTGCGCGAAGATCTCTACGGCGTACTGAGCGAGTTAACCCGCAGTGTCCCATCCACGCGAAGTACCGATGCGCTAACGAATCACACGTTGCAGGAGCTCTTCGAGGAGTGGGAAGCCTCGACCAACCACCTCTCGGTACGGGCACGCCGGTCCGTAGCTCAAGTGTGCGTCGAGTCACATCCGTCCTTGAGTGCCATATCGGTCGCAGTCAGGTCGCTGCGTGCGCTCACCAACGCTGGCAAACGGCAGCATCAAGAGTAGGACCGACCTGAAGCACATTCATATCGACCGATCTGCACGAATGAGCATTGTGCGATGTGGCGGCAAGCTGCTCGGGGGCCATGTGCCGACATCAACAGTGATTCGTGCTGTCACGACCGAGGTTGCTAGGACGCGAACCCGGGCCGCACCTCGATAGAAAGTGAGCACAACGATGGAAGATCGATACATCGCAGAAATGATCGAATTTGCTCTTCGATGGGCGCCATACGGAGGGGCCCCTACCGAAGAGACCTTGCCCAACTTCGGCATGACAGCCGTTGTTTTTTATGCACGGATCAGTGATGCCCTCAGGGTCGCGGCTCCAGATGCACTCAGCGCTACGGATCGCCATCTTCTACACCTATCCTGCGAGTCAACCTCAACTGCCGGACCACGCTGCGACGCCAGCAAGCAATCTGAACACGTCGAAATCAACGCCACCGCGCACGCGACTCGCACCCTACGGTCTCAACACAAGTCTGAAGTCTCCGAGTCGGTTCAATCCGAATGGGTGAGTTTTTTATCCCAAAGGAGGGGAAAACTGGATTACTGGTTCGCAGAGAATTAGCAACTGCGATCCGAGTTGTCCGATTCTGAATGCTGTGAAATCGACTTCGGATAACTGTTGGTGCCTTGCCATCGAACTATTGCACATTGGGCGCCGCAGGAGCGGTTTACGGGGTCGGGTTGCCGGTCCGATCCAGCGGAATCAATGCGGTGTACTTGAGAAGCAAGATCGAAAATTAGTCGTCACCAGTTCGGCAAACCCCCCAGCAGACCTGGCCGATACCTAAACCCGAGCGTACAAGAGATGTTGACAATCCGTCAGTGGTTCACGCCACATAGATTACATGAGGGGGATTGCTCGTCGTCCGGGGCATGCGCCAGATTCGAAGTTCATCTTCGGGACCTAATGAACGACGTCGCCCGCAATGTGAAAATTAGTACGGTCCCGGCCCGGGCCCGTAGGCCAGCTAGCAAGCCAGCGGAGGAACAGCATGAAGGTTGTCGGATACGCGGACAAGTTGAGTGTCGAGCCGGGAGCAGCGATCACCTTCATGGTGAGCTCTGAGCCCGGACGCTTTTCGGCCCAGCTGGTCCGGCTCATCCACGGCGACACGAACCCGGCCGGACCGGGCTACAAAGACGAAACTGTCGCAAGTACGCTGGATGGCGAGTACGAGGGTGGCCTGCAGAAGCTGCGGCCTGGTTCGTTTTTGCGGGCATCAAGTAGTCCGGCGTTGGACGAAGCGCGAGACTTCACGCTTCAGATGTGGATCTGCCCGACTCTTCCCCACAAGGCCGTTCAAACACTTGTCTCCAAAGGAGATGGTGACGGCTTTGCCCTGCGCCTTGAGGACGGTCGACTGACGCTGCGCCTGGGTTCGGCGTCGGTGTCCGTCGACCAGACCGTCCGTGCCGGCCAGTGGTATTACGTATCCGCTGTCTACGACTCCACCTCGGGGGCCGCGCGTCTTGCGCTCGAGCCGAGCTGGGGCATGACGGCGGGACTCGACGGCCACGCATCCGCAACGATGCCCGCGGGCCGCGCCTGGGGATCAGGAGATTTGCTGATCGCTGCGGAAACTTTCGTCGGCGGCGACGTCGGCAACTTCTACAACGGCAAGATCGACGCCCCGAAGGCTTTCACGCGCGCGCTCAACGACGACGAGCTGGCAGCACTTCGCGATGACGGTGACGCAGCGCCGACCGACGCGGCTGCTTCGTGGGATTTCTCCCAAGGAATCAACACTTGGTCAGTTGTCGACGCCTCGGGAAACGGTCACGATGGCGAGACTGTCAACAAGCCGACGCGCGGGGTCACCGGCCGCAACTGGTCCGGCCGCGAGCTCGCCTGGAAACACGCTCCCGGGGAGTACGGCGCCATCCACTTCCACGACGACGATTTGTCCGACGCCGGCTGGAACCCTTCGTTCGAGTGGAGTGTTCCCGAGGATTTGAAGAGCGGAGTGTACGCGGTACACCTCACCTCCGGGGATCACGAAGATTACGTACCGTTCTACGTGGTCCCACCGCTGGGCCGACCGAGCGCCAAAATCGCAATCTTGCTTCCGGTCTTCAGCTACCTCGCGTACGCGAACGAGCAGATGCTCGGCCCGACCGGGGTCTATTCCGGCCAGCTTCCCGGATATCCCCGACAGCCTCAAGACAAGTATGTCGTCGACACTGGACTTCGTAGCCTCTACGATCGGCACACCGACGGTAGCGGTGTGTGTTACTCATCGTGGCTGCGGCCGATCGTGAACATGCGGCCCAAGTACGACATGCCTTTCCTCGATCTCGGCGAGGGGTCTCCACACCAGTTCAACGCCGACCTCCACCTCATCGACTGGCTCGAAGAGAAGGGCATCGAGTACGACATCATCACCGACCTCGAGCTACACCATGACGGTGTCTCGCGGCTCAACGACTATCGCCTGGTGTCGACTGCGAGCCACAACGAATACTGGTCCGAAGCGATGCTCGACGCCGGTGAGGCTTACGTGAACGGCGGGGGCCGATTCATGTATTTGTCTGGCAACGGTATGTATTGGGTTACTGCACTGGACGAGGAGACGGGCACCGGAGTAGAAATTCGTCGCAGCGGACCTGCACAACGCTGTTGGGACGCTGCCCCCGGTGAATCCACGCTCAGCAGTACCGGCGAGCCAGGCGGTCTGTGGCGTTTCCGTGGGCGCGCCCCTCAGAGATGGCTCGGCGTCGGTTCGATCGCAGAGGGCGGTGGCGTCGGACGGCCCTACGATCGGCAGCCAGCGAGCTTCGATCCGCGGGCCGCATTCATTTTCGAGGGCATCGGTGACGACGAACAGATCGGCGCGTTTCCGTGCCTGGTGAACAGCTGGGGTGCGGCAGGGTTCGAAATCTGCCAGACCAACCCACTGCTCGGAACACCTGAACACACAATGGTTCTCGCAAGCGCCAAGGATTTCGACACAAACGACTGGGCTGTCTTCAGCGAAGAGTTCCAGCTGTCGGCGATTTGGGATGGCGAGATCCGGGCCGATATGGTTCTGATCGAATACCCCAACGGAGGTGCCGTCTTCGGTGTGGGATCCATAGCTTGGTGTGGGAGTTTGTCGCACAATTCCTATGACAACAATGTTTCCCGTCTTACTGAGAACGTTTTTCGAGGCTTTGCGTCGGAAAAGCTGCCGATCTAGACGCCTGTAATGGGCGGTCAACCCCCTGCAATGCATCGCGGTCGCTGGATTGATGGCTGCACCACGGATAAAGCCGTCGATGATTGCTGCAGCGGAGATGATCGTTAGCCAGATCGGTGCAGCCAAATACGAGTACCGGACAGTGCGGGCGCGGGTTGATGTCAGCGCCGCACTGCAAGCAAACCAGCAAGAGGACTCAGGGGCAGCACATTCGATGGCTGGGAGGCTGTGCAGTTTGCAGGGCGGCAACGGTAGGCGTCCCGTGGAGTGGTGGGGTTTGGGGCTGAGCGGCGCGGCTCCGACGTAGAGAGGGCCATCGGCGGGATCTTCGGTGTGTACGGCCAAGCACGCATCGAAGAAAGAGGTCCACCGATGGCCCTGTCCCAGTCTGCCCTTTCCGAGCTACTCGACGCATTCCGTGCCGGAGAAGGCGTGGATCTGATCCGTGAATCGGTCCGGATGGTCATGCAAGAACTGATCGAAACCGAAGCCACCGAACAGATCGGCGCGGGCCGCTATGAACGCACCGAGGCCCGCACCGCCGAACGCAACGGGGCCAGGCCCCGGTTGGTGGCCACACAGGCTGGCGACGTCCAATTGCGGATTCCGAAACTGCGCAAGGGCTCGTTCTACCCCTCGATCCTCGAACCCCGTCGACGGATCGACCAGGCACTGTACGCGGTGGTGATGGAGGCCTACGTGCACGGAGTTTCCACCCGCAGCGTGGACGACCTGGTAGCGGCTCTGGGAATCGATTCGGGTATTTCCAAGTCCGAGGTGTCGCGGATCTGCGCGGGCCTCGACGAGGTCGTCGGCGCATTTCGCACCCGCTCGCTCGACCACACCGCGTTTCCTTACGTCTACCTCGACGCGACCTACCTGCACGTACGCAACAGCTCCTCGCAGGTGACGTCGATGGCGGTCGTGGTCGCCACGGGGATCACCGCCGAGGGTGCGCGTGAGGTCCGCCCCCGCAAGCGGGTGGTACCCCCAGGCCTCGATGTCGGGGACAGTGAGGACGAGGTGTTCTGGCGTGGCTTCCTCGCTTCGCTGAAGAAACGCGGCCTGTCCGGTGTCCGACTGGTCATCAGTGACCAGCATGCCGGGCTGGTCGCGGCTTTGCGGCGTTCGTTCCAGGGGTCGGGGCATCAGCGGTGTCGGGTGCATTTCGCGCGAAACCTGTTGGCGCATGTCCCCAAGTCTCACTCCGACATGGTCGCCGCGGTGTTTCGCACGATCTTCGCCCAGCCCGATCCCGCGACCGCCGCCTCGACGTGGGACGAGGTCCGTGATCAGTTGGCTGGCCGGTTCCCCAAGATCGGTCCGTTGATGGATCAGGCGAAGTCAGAGGTCTTGGCGTTCAGCACATTTCCGCGGGCGCATTGGTCGAAGATTTGGTCGACGAATCCGTGATCGGTTAACCGGCTCTCGGGCGACACGATTCTATCCGCGGCGTGAGGTCCGGGGCCGATGGCCGGATGGGGCGCATGCTGACGGTGGCGGCTCGATCGGAGAGGAGCAGGCGATGGCCGTTCGGGTGCACGCGGTGGACGACGGCTTT
The DNA here is from genome assembly GCF_056402775.1 of Rhodococcus sp. P3_B8. Taxonomy (NCBI): domain Bacteria; kingdom Bacillati; phylum Actinomycetota; class Actinomycetes; order Mycobacteriales; family Nocardiaceae; genus Rhodococcus; species Rhodococcus sp. P3_B8. Next base: position 49,529 of record NZ_JBFUGT010000018.1, on the reverse strand, counting down.
GTGGTGGTCGGCGAGTGGGAGGGTTGCGCGGCAGCGAACGCGTTCCTCAAACATCTGGCCGGGCGTGCGTTCAGCGTGGCGACGGTGCGGGCGTATGCGTTCGATGTGCTGAACCTGGCGCGGTTCCTGATCGCCCGCGATCTCGGATTGGCGGCGGTGACGCCGGTGACCGTGTTCGAGTGGATCGACTGGCAGGGCGTGCGCCGTGATCCCCGACCCGGCGCAGCGCCGAGGCGCGGCCGGCAGCGCACGGCGGCGGCGTCGACGATCAACCGGCGGGTCGCGGCGGTGCGGGCGTTGTTCGAGTACCTGGTGATGACCGGGGTGCGCGCCGACAACCCGGTGCCCTCACCCCGGCGGGGTCAAGGGTTACGTCCGTCGGGGCGGGGTTTGCTCGGGCATCTCGGGCCCGGGCGGCCCCGGGCCGGAGGCCGGCTGGTGCGCCAGCCGCGGTTGCTGCCCGAATCCCTCGACGCCGACGCGGTGGACGTGTTCGTCTCGTCGCTGCGCACCCATCGGGACCGGGCGATGGTGTGGGCGATGCTGCTCGGGGGTCTGCGCAGCGCCGAGGTGCGGTCGCTCCGGTTGGCGGAGGTGGATTTCGGTCGACGCCGGCTGCGGGTGCTCGGCAAGGGTTCGAAGGAGCGTGTGGTACCGGTCGATGCGGTGTTCTTCACCGAACTATCGGCCTATCTGCGCCTCGAGCGGCCACCCGGGTTGGTCACACCGGAGTGCTTCGTCGTGCTGCGGGGCCCCACCGTGGGGGCGCCGGTGACCGAGGCCGGGCTGCGATCATTGTTCCGGCGGCACCGGGACCTGTCCGGCGCGGGTCGGGTGCGTCCGCACCGGCTGCGACACACCTACGGCACCGAACTCGCCTCCGCGGGAATCGATCTGATGGTGCTGCGGGAGTTGATGGGGCACGCGTCCCCGGAGACCACCGCCGAGTACGTGCACCTGTCGATCGAGCAGCTCGCCGCCGAATACGGCGCCGCCCGGGCCAGTCTCGCCGGGGCACGGCGATGACCACGGCATGGCCGACCGTATTCGACCCGGATACGGTGCTGGCCGACTATCTCGACCACGTCGCCACCCTCGGGCTGGGAGGAAGAGCCGTCCGCGGCCGCACCCGCATCGCAACCGCATTCCTGGCCGCGCACCCGGATCTGCGGGAATGGATGGCCCGGCCTGCCTCGGACCGGCTTACCGAACTCCGCAGCACCGGGGCTTGGCCGCTGTTGTGTCACCTCATCGGGCGAGACGAGCTGCGACTGGACCTCGAGTTCGCCGCCGTCAAGAACCTCACCGGACTCGGGAGTGCCATCGAGGCCCGCGACCCGGACGGGTTCGCCGCGGCCCGGACCGCCGGACTGGCATTGGGCTGGACACCGTCGTGGGTCGAGACCGTCCTCGGCGAGTGCCTGGCGGTGCTGCTCGCCTGGCATGGCGGACTCGTCAGCGGCATCACGAACGACACCGTCGACGATTTCGATGCCGTATTGGCTGCAACACAAGCTATTCCGCCGTCGTCACGGCGGGCCTACCGCAATCGGATCGCGGGTCTGCGGCAGGTGCTGTTCGAGGCCCGCATCGTCGATATTCCACCACGGCGCCGCGTCTGGGCCCGCAGCTACGCCCAACGGTTCGCCGACGTTCCGATGGCCGACGCGATCCGCGAGACGTTGTTGCGCTATGTGACCGTCCGAGCCGCCGTGCTTCGCCCGAAATCCGTCGAATCACTGATCAACGACCTGCTGCCGTTCGCGGACTACCTCACCACACACCACCGCGACCTGACCTGTCTGCGCGAGCTGGACCGCAGTCACATCGAGGGCTTCCTCGTCTGGAACCGCACCCGCACCTGGCGTGGCCAACGCGCCGCCGCCGGCGCCGGTCGCACCATCTCGAGGGCCGTGATCCAATCGACGGTGCTGAGCCTGCGCAACTTACTCGACGATCTCACCGAATGGGGCTGGGAGCAGGCGCCGCCGCGCCGGCTGGTCTTCGCCGCCGACGTCCCCAAGCTCGACCAACCGTTGCCCCGCGCACTGGCACCCGACGTCGACGGCGCGGTGATGAACGCTGTTGCCGGGTTGGAGGATTCGTTCGCCCGCATCGGGTTGACGGTGCTCCGCGGGGCGGGGTTGCGGGACGGGAAATTGCTCGATCTCGAGCTCGGTAGCGTCGTCGACTACGGCCCGGCCGGGACCTGGCTGAAGGTGCCGCTGGGCAAACTCGCGACCGAGCGCATGGTGCCGCTCTCGGCCGCCACCGTCGCGGCGTTGGACGAGTGGACCACCCAACGCGGCGTCTGCCGACCACTGCCGCATCCGCGCACCGGAGCTTTGACCGATTTCCTGTTCGTCGCGCACGGCCGCCGACTCGGCCAGACCCGGCTGCGCAACGGGCTGCTCGCCGCCGTCGAACGGTCCGGGTTGCGCGGCACTGGCGGCGGGCCCCTGATTGTCACCCCGCACCAGCTGCGGCATACCTGGGCCACCGAGCTCGCCAATGCCGGTATGAGCCTGCAGGCGTTGATGGCGCTGCTCGGGCACGTCACTCCTCAGATGACTCTCCGCTACGCCACCCTGGCATCGCCGACGTTGCGCGACGCCTACGACCAGGCCATGGGCAAGATGCGCCGCCGGTTCACCCTTACCCCGGTCGGCAAGCCGATCGTTCCCGACACCGTCAGCTGGCTCGGCAGCGAGATGCTCAAAACCCGTGTTGCCCATGGCTACTGTTCTCGGCACGAAGCGGCCGGAGCCTGTCCCTATGCCAACATCTGCGAGACCTGCGACAACTTCGTCACCGGACCCGAGTTCCGCGACGCGCTCGAGGCGCAACGCACCGACGTCCAGGCACTCGAAGCCGATGCCTGCGACCGCGGCTGGCCCGACGAAGCTGCTCGCCACCACCGCGTTGCAGACGCCCTGACCGATCACCTCCACCGGCTCGACCGCTAACTCCAGATCGCCAGTCTGCGATTGACCCACACGCGAAGGCCGGTTAATGGAGCGGGTGAACAAAGAGATCAAGCGCAGAGCCCGTGTCGTAGGCATCTTCCCGAACGAGGCGGCCGTGATCCGACTCGTCGGTGCAGTCCTGGCCGACATGCACGATGAGTGGCAGTCCGGCGAGCGCCGCTACCTCTCCGAGGGGTCGATGGCGTTGCTGGGCCCCACCGGCGATACTGGGACCATCGCCGCGATCAACCGTGGCGAGTAGGCACCGAGGATTCACCCTCAAAGCCCACCACCCCGCGGGGCGCTATCCGGCAACGGGCTGGAAAGGCCACAGGTCCGGTAGTAGGAGCTAACTAGTTCCCAGGGAGGTTGTAAACGGCGTGGCAGCGTGAAGTAGGCGAGGGCCTCGGGTACCGGTGTGGGTACCACAACACACCACCGACCACTCGAGGCCCTCGTAACCGAACGGCGGATCGTCGGGCTGCGGTTCACCCGCCGCTGGGGTCACACCGCATCGGCTATCACCTGCACCTGGCCCGATCCAACGTCGAAGCGGTTCTGCGCCGCTATCGGATGTGATTCGCGTTCTCCACCCCGCCAGCGCCCGATGAAAGACGCAAGACATCGGTTGCAACCTTCGCCGGAGCCGAAGGACAACATCCGGTGCCGGCGACTGCGCTTTCGGCAATTCTGTCAACCGCACGTGTGTTCTCCCGGCAACCACTGGTCTCATACCGCGGCAACCGATACTCCGTCCCACCCGAACTCACCTCCGCCGCAGTGACAGCCGACACCCAAGATTTGCCTCCGCTCGCACCGCGCTACGGACGTCGAGAGGCGTTGCCTCGAAGCTGGTCGAAACGCATCGATCCACGTACTTCTAGCCCGACCGATTGGGTGTACGGAAGGTGTGAACCATCAGACTGGACCGCCCGGTCGATTTAGTATAAATCCGCTACGTTTGAGTTGTGGACGCGCGCAAATGGTAAGCGCCACTACGCCCCTGGCTTCTCTGCCTCAGACGCCATCGCAGAAACGGCCGAAGACTCCTTGATGCGAAGTGGGCTCAGAGCGCACAGCACGACAGTTGCCACGGTCAATGTGAGGAATCCTTGAACGAAGCTGCCTGTCGTGTCCTTGACAGCTCCCAGAATATACGGATAAGCAAACCCGCTGACGAGCCAAGGCGTCCCCACGATGATGCCATTGACCAGCCCTGAGTATCGTGCGTCGACGGATTCTACCGCCGTGGCCAGAGTCAGCGATTCTCCCGCATAAACCCCCAGGCCGATCACTGGAACCAACAGAGCTACCACCAGATAGTTCTCGGTTGCAAGGAAGAGCGTCATTGCAGCAAGGGAGCAGGTGGTCACAATTCCACTGACCACAACGACCTTCTTCTTGTTCCCCCAATGTTCGGCAAGAGACGGTACTGAAAGCGCCGCAGCGGAACCGGCTATGGAAAACAGGGCAGATATGAACCCAGCCAAGGACTCGGACATCCCCGCGTCCTCGACAAGAATTGCCGGCATCCAGCTCGCGATAACAGAGAACAGTCCGACTCCGCCGACCCAGTATAAAAGCGCGGTCAGCACGTTGCGGTTCTTCAAGCAGTGAAACATCGATCGTACGAGATCGCTCGTACCAGGACTGACTTCTACTTCTCCTGCCGCCGCAAGCTCGCTTTCGGGTGCGGGTGCATTCTTCGACACGACCAGCACGACGATCAGAACGGCGCCCAAGCACACAGCCTGAACGGCAAGGCCCATACGCCAGCCGAATGTTGCCAGAACCGTCGAGAAGACAAAGAGACCTAGGACAGCACCCATTCCATCTGCAGACAACATGACGCCCACTGCACGGCCGGTCTCTTGCCGATCTCTGAACCAGTTCACTGCCATGGTGTATGTGGCGACCCACAGAAATCCGACGGAGACGCCAGCCAGCACTCTGGCGACAACCACGAGACCGAAGCCACTGGACATAGCGAAGACTGCTTGCCCGATGACCCCTGCGGCCAGACCTGCAAGAATGACGTTCTTACATCCCCAGCGGGAGGCGACGACGCCGCCGATGAGGATCATTGCGCCTGCAACGAGTCCTGTGATCGACGAGATTCCGCCAGCCTGCGAATAATTCAAACCCAGATCTTCGCTGATGGAGCCCAAGCTTGGGCTCCACCCCACATAAGGCAAAAATGCGCCAACCAGCGCCAGGTATGCCACAGACAGGTTCGTCCATCTGTTATTCGACATGTCGCTCCCTTCGCGAACCGGACCTCAAGGATTTGGTCCAAGCAGGGTCCCACCGCGCTAGAAGGTCAACCTGCACGAATCGATTTTGCTCCTAAGGTTGAACCTCCGACAGCCCCTGCGGCATCACCGAAGTGTCAATGAGGATTGCGTTTTAGATGACAGAACGTATGGAACTTGCATGAAATGAACGCCCGAAATGCCGCTGTCTTGTGCACGGCGCTGAAGCCATCCCTGTGTGCTCAGCCCACGCACTAGCTATGTGGACACACACGAACGGAAACTCGGTACGCAGGTGTGGTCGATGACTCCTGAGGCTGTGCGCAAACTGCGGCGGCGCTATAGCGTCCTGTCCATGGCTTGACCTGGCGAGTCTCGCGCCCGGTGATGCACTGTAGGCAGAGTAACGAGTCGAGCGAACCGATGATGTCGTACTTCGCACAGAGTGTCTGGGTGTGCGAAACGCACATCCCTTCGCGCTGGCTGCTTTCCGTCGGTAAACGCACCCAGTCCCGGTCTACGTCGCCCGGCGCGGCACCTGTATCTAATCTGGTCGAGTATCGGAGTCTGTCGGGCACTGATCGGTTGCCGCGCCCGATCGAATCCTCCAGCCGGATCGAACGTTGAAGTACTGGCACTGGTGCCAAGGGGGGCAAGATGGTCACATTGAGTCTGCCTGATTGACGGGCGATCAACGCCCTCCCGAGCGCACACTTCATTAACTGGCTCATTCACGACGAGCTGCGACGAGTTGCGACCAGCCTACGCTTACCTTTGAGAAGCAACCAGCAATCGGGCGACCGTTCTAACCAGGACTGGAAGGCGCGACATCATCGGTCGACCGTTGATCCCCAGACTCGTTGAAGGCATTCGCGAATCAACTTTGCGGAACTTTGCGACCGGAAGCCCCGACAAAAACCTCCACAGGGGTCGCACCACAGGCTGCCGGGAACTTGAATGATTCGTCTGACACATTGTCAGATGTGTCGTGGGTAACAGACTCCCTACGGTTGGGGACACCGAACGCCGTCCTTCATGTCAGCCGTATCCGCGAACATACCTTTGGAGACGGCTCCCGACTTCAACGCAGCTCGTATGTCTCAGACCGCAAAAGGGCAGAAATGACTCACGGGAATAGTTTTGCTAAAGTTCGTTCAATAGTCTCACCCGCATCTACTGATGTGTCCGAAATGTGCGGCAAAAATTCGTACGAACCGGAGCTTACGATAGCAGTGATCGGTAGCGGCCCGTCAGGTTGTTACGCCGCGGCGTTCCTAGCCAAAGCGCTGCCACGTTCGGTGATCACCATTTTTGAGTCCCTACCGACTCCCTATGGTCTCGTTCGTTATGGGATTGCCGCCGATCATCAAGGCGCAAAGAACGTAACGCGTCAGTTCGACCGGTTATTCACTCGTGACGGTGTTCGGTTCGCCGGCAACGTATCAGTAGGCGAAGACATCGACTTTGTTAAATTGGCGAGTTGTTTCGATGTCGTTGTACTTGCGACGGGACTACCCCACGATCGACCCCTGGATATCCCACAAGAGGACGGGACTCAGGTAATTGGCGCCGGCGCCCTACTTCGAGCGTTTAACGGCTACCCGATGGAAGTAATACCCAGGAACTCAGACGGCCGATATGCGGCGCTCGGACGGAACCTGGCCGTAGTTGGCATGGGCAACGTCGCCATCGATGTCGTTCGCCTGTTGTCGAAGGACCCCCAAGACCTTCACGGGTCCGACATCAACGACGAACTCTTCGAGCAACTCCGGCCTGCGAGACCTTCAAATATCCACGTGATCAGCCGATCCACGGTGTCTCAAGCCAAATTCGACCTGGCCATGATGCGGGAACTTCTTTCCTTACCGAACATTGATGTGACGGTTACCGGGCTGGATGACCGCGATAACGGCCCCGCTGCTGACCTATTGCGACCCTTCACCGAAACTGACGCCACATCAATTCCGTCGATGAATCCGCGCACAAATGTGCGCCTACACTTTCAGCTGGTTCCTGACGCGATCGCAAGCGCCGACGACCATATGATTTTACGTGCGAGCAGGCAGTCGAGAATAAATAATATGATCGAAATTGCCGTTGACTCCGTGGTCACGGCGATCGGCTTCACAAATGGTTCTCCAAACAATCAGTGTTGCCCGAACGCGGACTGGTCTGGGGCCAACGTCTATCGAGTGGGATGGCTAAACCGTGGAGCACAGGGTGCCATTCCAGAGAACCGCAAGGACGCTCGACGAGTTGTTGACAACATCGTGGCGGATGTCGCGAGCGGGAGACTGAGCGCCGGGCGACCGGGCTTCGCTGCGGCCGAGGTACTGCTTGGCGATGTGGTTACCTTCACGGACTGGCAACAAATCGAGGCTTTCGAGCAGAAGTCAGCTCCCCCCGACCGTTGTCGACGCAAGGTCACCGATCGGGAACGAATGTTGCGTATCGCGTCTACGTCAGTCATAACAGACCCTACACATCGCGAAAATGCCATACGCGGTGAATTTCAGGCGGAACTACAATCATAGGGAGTCGGACGAATGAATACGGCCACCATCCTTTTCGGAACCGAAACCGGCAACGCCGAAATGGTTGCTGACGAGATCTCGAATACTCTAGGTGAATTCGGATTTACCGGCACGGTGCATAATATGGAAGAGTATAAAGTCGACGATCTTCGCGGACAGCAGATGGTCGTCGTTGTCACGTCGACTTACGGTGAAGGCGACCTTCCTGACACAGCGATACCATTCTATGACGCGCTTGTGAAGAATCGACCCGACTTGTCTTCGACGCGATTTGCTGCGTTTGGGCTCGGAGATAGCAGCTACGACACCTACAATAATGGCATTACGACCCTGGTGAAGGCCGTAGCTGATTTGGGCGCAACGCAGATCGGCGAAACCGGTAGGCATGACGCCAGCAGCGGCATTGATCCTTCCGATACCGCAACATTCTGGATCCGCAGCACATTCTGACGAGCTAGAATTGAAGGCAATTTTGCTGAGCATCGTTGATCGAAACGACCAGTCGTCTTCTGCCAATTTTAAGTGGAAATAGGACGTACCTGGAAGTAAGAAGTCAGGTTGCGTCGATGCGCACGAAAAAATAAGTTCGCGCCGCACTTCGTTTTAAACGAGATTATCGGCTGGGCCGAACGCGAAACAATTTGAACAATATAGACAGGATCATCATGACCGCGAACTACCTGCAGTCGCTGACCGCAGCAATAATTCCCGATCCGAGCTCGGTGACCCTGGATGACTGGGGGCCGCTGCCTGAAGCAACGGGCGCGCCGATGGCCACAGAGGGTAAAGAATTCTGGTCTGGTGAGGGATCGGCGGAACTCGGTATTTGGAAGTGCGCCGCGGGGCTGTCACGGTGGATGTTCGAGGCAAACGAATCGTTCACCATCTTTAAGGGCCGAATGACGGTTACAAAGGACGGAGGCGAGGCTTTCGAACTGAAGGTCGGCGACAGCGCCATCTTTCCGAAAGGCTGGGCAGGGACGTGGGAATTACATGAAACTGTTTTGAAAGTTTACACCGTCTTCTGAAGGTTTAACTGACGGCTAAGCTCAACGCGGACTGCAGATCGAATCCCAGCGTTCCGCATCAATGAATCGTTTGCAGCGGGTCGGCATTGACGCTGTTGAGCAGTTCAAGCTTACGCTGCAGCAGCTGTCTGCTCAGTCTCTATGGCGTTGACTTGGAACGCGCCGACGAGTGATTGACGAAGCTGAATCAGGTGTATCCGCCTGGGCCCCAGCGCGCTGTCCAGGTCGTCAGGAGAGCCTGCGAAGGTGCCCTTCCCTGAGAGGGCAACTTCTCGTCGACCATTGTGCAGCCGGTTCTCGGTCTGCCTCCGGGTGGTAAGACGGCGGCGTCAGCCACTCGTGAGACCGAAAGCGGAGAGCCGTGGATCCCGGACGGGATCTACGGCTCGTCTCGACCGCGTCGCCTCGGCTACGCCTGCACCTCGGAACGTTCGCCGATCCACATTGCGTGGAACTTGCCCTCGGAATCGGTGCGCTCGTAGGTGAGCGCGCCGAAGAAATCGCGCTGACCCTGGCGCAACGCGGCCGGTAGACGCTCGGCGCGCATCGCGTCATAGTAGGCCAGGGACGATGCGAACGCCGGTACCGGGATACCCAGTGAGGCTGTCGACGGCGCTAGCTGTCGAACGCGTTCTCGATCGCCTCGCGGAAATACGCGCCAGGACGAGGCTGGAAAGCTCGGCGTTGTAGTCGTACGCCTCCTGATGCGGTTGAGGACGCGCGAGCACGGATGATCAGTCCCCACGCCAGATCATCGCGAGGTCGCCCGGGTGGAGGTTCCAGTCCTGTTCGACGCTGCCCGCAGCGATCTGGTCAAATCCCTGCGCATACGCGACGATCTTCGACCGGTACAGCGCGCGGCAGATGTCGTGCGTGAACTGTTCGGCATCGGACGGCTTGTCGGCCAGCGCGCCCGGATGCAAGACCGACGGCGGCTTCACGCTGCCTGCGCGATCCGGACAGTGCATGGGCGAACACGGCTCCGGCGATGCCGGTGACGGGCACCCCGAGGTCGAGAGCGGCTCTGACGGTCCGGCGCCCCGTACCCTTCTGCACGGGCGCGTCGACGAGCGGCTTGCCAGGCTTGGCGTCGACCTACTTCGCACCGGTGACCTCTCGCCGACAACACCGCGTTTCTGGAATCCGATCCGGGCACCACCAACACCATGCAGGCAGTCAGCACAAGCGATACATCTCGTTGCACGGAGCGGAACTGAACCCGTCCATCCGGATGGTCGACGGCGTCGAGAAGCTCGCCGACGGACTGCAGATGTTGGGACTTTCGTCCTGACCGGCCAACTTACCGCACGGTCGACGAAACGCATCGACAGCGTTCCGGCCGCGCGGTGGTTGCGCCCCACGATTCTGACCGTCGGCGGCGCGCACGCATTGGTAGCCGCCGCGTGCGGCGTCGGCCTAGCGTTCTGCGGCGCCATCATGCAGTCCCTACTGAGAAACCCGCTGGCCGATCCATTCGTGCTCAGGATCTCCTCGGGCGCGTCGACAGGAGCTGTCATCGTCGGTGTGCTCGGCATCAGCGGAGCCGCGCTGGGCCTGTCGGGTGGCGCGGTCATCGGAGCGCTCGTCGCCTTCGCCCTCGTGCTGCTCCTGGCGAGGTTGGCCGGCGGCAGGCAACGACAAAGTGATCCTCGCCGGGGCCAGCACCCAGTGGTTCCCCCGCTCGCTTCTTTCGTGCTCTTCGCTTTTGCCGACTCGGACGAAACGCGCGGAGTGATGTTCTAGCTCCTCGGTTCACTCGAGGGAGACCGATGGAACGACGTTGCACTGTGCGTAACGGTTGTCGGTGCGGGCGCGATGATCTATTTCGACTACGCGCTCGTGCTCGATGCGTTCGCATTCGGCAACGGGATCGCGTCGTCGCTCGGAATGAACGTCAAGAAAGTTCAAATGGCACTGCTGATGGTGGCCGCGCTGATCACGGCCACCTTGGTCAGCGTCTCAGTGGCCATCGGCTTCGTCGGACTGGTGCTGCCCCACGCAGCCCGATTCCTCGTCGGCTCGCATCACAGCAGGCTCATTCCCGCGACGGCAATCATCGGGGCGATCTTCATGGCGCGGGTCGACGCCGTATCGCGAGCCGCCCTCGCGCCAACTCCGCTGTCTGTAGGAGTGGAGACAGCGTTGATCGGCGTGCCTGCGTTCATCGTGATAATGGCTCGACGGAGGAAAGGTCGATGACGTTGCACGCACACGATGTTCGATGCGGCGAGGAGGGACTCGACGACGTCACCCGGCACTCCCCTACCCGGCGAAATAGTCATTTCGATTATCGACGTCGCCGCGCGCTGCTGCTGCGACTGCGGCCGCAACGGCTGGGGCGACGCGTGGATCGAGCGGGCTCGGTACGATCTTGTCCGCAGCCAACTCGTCACCGAGAACCGAGAGGATTGCCTCGGCAGCGGCGAGCTTCATGCCTTCGGTGATCCGGCGTGCTCCAGCGTCGAGTGCGCCTTTGAACACGCCGGGGAAGGCAAGAACGTTGTTGATCTGATTGGGAAAGTCACTGCGCCCCGTCGCGACGATGGACGCGTAGAGGGCGGCGCGCTCGGGTCGAATTTCCGGGTCGGGGTTGGACAGCGCGAACACGATGGATTCGGGCGCCATCGACGCGATGAAGATTTCGTCGATCTGACCCGCCGACACCCCGAGAAACACGTCCGCGCCTGCGAGCGCTTCGGCCGCTCCTCCGGATAGTCCGCGGGGGTTCGTACGGGTCGCTAGGTCTGCTTTGACGGAATTGAGGTCACCGCGGTCGGCGGAAACAATCCCCCTCGAATCGAGCACGACGATGTCCGAAATCCCGGCGGCGAGGAAAATGTTTGCGCACGCGACGCCGGCAGCACCTGCACCCGAGACGACAATCTTCAACCCGGAAGTACTGCGGCCCTGTAACTTCGCGGCACCGTTGAGAGCGGCGAGCGCGACGATCGCAGTGCCGTGCTGATCGTCGTGCATCACCGGACAGCCGAGTGCCTCGATGACCCGACGCTCGATTTCGAAGCAGCGGGGCGCGGAAATGTCCTCAAGGTTGACGGCTCCGAAGCTATGACGTAGCCGCACGATGGTCTCGACGATTTCGTCGACGTCGTTGGTGTCGAGGACGATCGGGATCGAGTTGAGTCCTGCGAAGTTCTTGAAGAGCGCAGCTTTGCCTTCCATGACGGGCAATGATGCGCGTGGGCCGATGTCGCCGAGTCCGAGTACCGCGGATCCGTCGGTGATGACCGCAACGAGTCTGTCGGTCCAGGTGTACTTCTTGACCAGAGAGGCGTCGCCTGCGATCGCGCGGCTGACTTGAGCGACCCCGGGTGTGTACGCGATGGACAGATCACGTTGCGTGACGAGCGGGGAGGTCAACTCGACGGACAGCTTCCCACCGATGTGGCCACGGAAGATGTCGCTGTCGGATATGTTGGCGGTCGCCGTAGGTAGGGCAGTCATAGGGTTCCTTGCTGTTGACAGTTCGAAGATTGCTGAGTTCATTGCTCGACCGAGTTTGCGACTTCCAACCGGGTCTCCAGCACTCGAGTGTGCGGTGGTTGAACGAACCGCCGTGGGCCGCGGTCACTGATGCGCGGTGAGTCACGCAGCGGCGTGCGGTATCCCGTTGCGGCAATACCGCACGCCGACCCACTCACCAGCCTGTTCAGCGTTGCGTTTCCAGCGCGTCGGGGTTCGGCTCTGCGACAGGAGCGGTTTCCTTCATGACAGGAGCGGTTTCCTTCATGAAGAACGGCGTGACGCCGCACAGTACGATGGTGGCGACGGTCAGCATCACGAAACCCTGAACAAAGCTGCCGGTGGCATCCTTGACGGCCCCCAACAGGTACGGGTAGGCAAACCCGCTGACGATCCATGGGATTCCGATGGTGATGCCGTTTACAATACCCGCAAATTTCGGTTGGACTGACTCGATGGCTTCAGCCAACGACAATGATTCACTTGCGTAAACGCCGATACCGATCAGCGGAACGAGCAAAGCGACCATGACGTAGTTTCCGGTGGCCAGGAAGAGCGTCATCGCTGCGAGCGAACCCGCCGTCACGAACCCACCCACCGCGATGATCTGCTTCGTACTGCCCAGCCGTTCAGCCAGGATGGGCACCGACAGTGCCGCCGCCGAACCGGCAATGGAGAACAGCGAGGTCAGGAACCCGGCCAGTGATTCCGACATGCCTGCTTCCTCGACGAGGATTGCCGGCATCCAGCTCGAAATCGCGGCGAACAGGCCCACGCCACCAATCCAGAACAGCAGAGCTGCCAGGACATTTCGGTTCAACAATGAGCGATACGTCCGCTCAGCAGAGACACCCACCACCGGTTCTGCGGGCGGAGAATGTAGCGCTTGGCCTCCGGCGACGGGCGCGTTCTTCGACACGAACAGCACCACGACCAGGACGGCTCCCATGCAGACGGCCTGGACGGTCAGGCCCGTGCGCCATCCGAATGCGGCAAGCACAGCCGAGAAGACGAACAGACTCAGTAGGGCGCCCGTTCCGTCTCCGGACAACATGACGCCGAGTGCTCGTCCGGTCTTCTTGCTGTCCCGGAACCAGCTCACGGCCATGGTGTAAGTGGCGACCCACAAGAACCCGACCGAGACACCGGCGAGAACCCTCGCAACGACGATGAGTCCGTATCCGTCGGCCATAGCGAAGACCGCCTGGCCTGCCACCCCGGCGGCCAGACCCGCCACGATGACGTTCTTGCTTCCCCATCGGGAAGCCACGAGACCGCCGATCAGGATCATCGCACCCGCGACCAAGCCGGTGATCGAGGAGATTCCACCGGCCTGCGAGTAGCTCAGACTCAGCTCGTCGCTGATGGCACCGAGGCCGGGGCTCCACCCGACATAGGGTAGAAATGCGCACACCAGTGCCAGGTACGCGACAAGTAGATTTGTCCACCTGCTGTTTGACATATAGCTCCTCCGCGCTCGGACCTTACAAAGGTTGATCTTGGTGCAAAGTCCGGCCCTGGCTGACTGTCAATCCATCCGAGCCGTCCGTGCTCTTAAAGGTTGCTCCGGGTGGACGCTCGTGTTACATCGCCGAAGTGTCAAGCAAAATCCCGCCGACAGCGACACATCGTCAAGTACTGCACTTTTGTGAAGACACGGCGAAGACAACGCCGTTACGATCCACTACCGCACTCAACCCCATCTCGGAGAACAGGGACAATAATGAAGAAATTCGAAGCCAACTGGACGCCCTTCACGCCCGTGGCGCCGGAGCGTGTGACGCACGGAAATCCCAACACACGTCTCGCCGAAACTGTTGCGGGCGAGAGCTTCAAGTCCGGCCTGTGGGAGGTGACGCCAGGGCGATTCACCACAGCGCCGCGCGGGTTCGACGAAGTGATTCACATCATCAGTGGCAGCGGCGTTTTGCGTTCTGCAGATGGCACTGAAGTGGAACTGGCCCCTGGCGTCTCGTTCCTGATGGAGGATGGATTCGTGGGCGAATGGGAGATCCGCGAGCAGCTTCAGAAGTTCTACGCCAAGGCGCAGACCGCAACTACCGGCTGATGAACAGTGCGGCACTCGACCATCCCACTGCCGCTCGCTGATCGGTCGGCCTTGTCGCGGGGTTTTCCGCCCTCCCGACTCTCAGCCGAGACGATTCTGGAAACCTTTGCGGATCGGATCGGGTCGCGCTCCAGCGGAAACATGATTGACAGTCTGACGCACGCGTCCCCAAAACATTTGACACTTTGGCTGCGTGACGTAGACCACACCTTCCGTATTCTGAAGTTTGCGTGGGTGGCCGCTTCTGCGTCAGCTGTCCACCACCGACACTAGAACGGGGTGGCCCTTTTACCTCGGCTCCTCAACATCGTCCACACATCTCGCATCGCGAAAGTGCAGGAATGGATTACGAGAAACGCTCCGGTGCAGGTCAATTACCGACAAAGACGGGAATCTGCACCCCACCTGAGACGCTCGACGCCGCCTCGGGCGCTCTGCAACCTCAGCGCTCGATTCGGACGCTGCACTCCGCACAACGCAGACTGCCGGTAGTACCCGAGCGCAAGTACAATCTCTCAGGGAGTCGGACCAATGACCACGGCCACCATCCTCTTCGGGACCGAAACCGGCAACGCCGAAATGGTTGCTGACGAAATAGCAACGGCACTCGATCCTTTCGGCTTCACAGGTGAGGTCCACAGTATGGGAGACTACCCAGTGGAGGATCTCTGCGGGCAACAGCTCGTCATCCTCATCACCTCCACCTATGGAGAAGGCGACCTACCCGACACCGCCATACCCTTCTTCGACGCACTGAAACACCGGAAGCCCGATCTCTCGTCCCTGCGATTCGCTGCTTACGGCCTGGGTGACAGCAGCTACGACACCTACAACAACGGGATCGCAACACTGATCGAAGCGGTCACCGATCTAGGTGCAACGCAGATCGGTGAGACCGGTCGCCACGACGCCGACAGCGGTCTCGATCCCTGCGACCCCGCGACAGCGTGGGCCCACGAGACATTGGCTCAGGTCAGGACCTGAGCGGCCATTTTCGTCACCGCGACCGGTGCTATGACCCGGCGATGCGCAGACCCAAGGCAGCCCGGCCGCCACTTCGACCTTCGATACAAAGAGTAATATGACGACGCATGGCGCTGTGCTCAGTGCAGCCATCATCCCCGACCCCAACTCGGTGACCCTCGATGACTGGGTCCGCTGCCCGAGGGAACAGGGGCACCGATGGCCACCGAAGGCAAGAAGCTCTGGGCCGGTGACGGAATACTCGAAGTCTGCATATGGAAAGGTGCGGCCGGTTCGTCGCGCTGGAAGTTCGAGACCAATGAGTCCTTCACGATCTTCTCCGGCCGGATGACCGAGGACGGCGGCCAACCTCTCGAATTCACCTCCGGTGACAGCGCAATCCTCCCGAAGGGAAGGAGCGGCGTGTGGGAGCTTCATGAAACCTCGTCTATCGAGTCGACAGTGGGCTCGAACCCTGAATTCAGACCCAACGGAGGTCGTGGCAAAAATTTGCTTTTCAAGACAGTGAAAGCGAACACCCAACGCATTACCACCCCCCGGCGTAGCTTCCCGGCCCTGACCGAACGGCCCACCGAACCGAGCGCCGACCCCGAGCTCCCTCAGGAACCTGCCATGACCAACCCTTCATTCCCGCGCAAGGAACCTCTCGACCACCCGGACGCCGACCCACTTCCCAACATCACTGACCAGGTCAACCAGTATCGAGCAGAACGCCGCCGGCGACGGCTGAAGGCGAACAACGCGCGGCGGCACGACCAAACTCCTAGTCAAAAAGATCAGGTACTCCACCTAGCCAGCATCTGGGCCCCATACGGTGAGCCGCCCCCAGACGAGATCTTCGAGCGATTCGGCATCACACCCCGGCACTTCGCCGACAGAGTCCGGCAGTCACTGCAAAAATTGGACTCCACCTCAACAGCGAAACTCAGCGACGTCTATCCTGAGCGGCCCGGCCGCCCCAGACAATAGCCCAAGACTGCGAACGATACTACACCGCAGACTATCCCACCATGTCAACGGTGCCACAACCGAAACCCACAACTCGAACTCCCCGTAACGGTCGTTCCGCCAGTTGGGCGATCGGTGAGCGCATTCCAGCGGAGCCCAGCGATCTTGTCCTCGGTTCAAAGCTCCGCCGAGAAGAAGTGCGAAATGCCAAACACCCCTTATACAGATGTTCACCGTGGCGATCTGCGCAATCACCCGTCGTCGCCCTTCCGGAACTATGCGACTTCTTGTGCGCAATGCCGCTATCACTCACGCCCAGGTCCGTTGGGTCCAGATGTGCGCCGTGGACACGGATCAAGACTTCTGAGCACCCCTCTGACGAGGCGCTACCGAACCTGATCGCACAGGATGCATCGGCAAATCCGCGCATTTCCACACCCGCGACCCGCACCGGAACCGACATCGAAATCCACGGGCCTCGCGCCTAGTCTCCGTCCCCTGCCATTCGTTGGGTTCGGTCCTGCTTCCCAGACGACCAATTGAGTGCGCGCTGCAGGACGTCAGGATCAGAGACATACGAGAAAGGCGCCGCCAATACAGAGGCAACTGACTTGTTGAATCACCGGTGGATACGATCGGGGGCTGCAGTCTCGTAGCGTCCAGGGCGTCCCGGGCGTCGATCGGCGCAGGCTCGTAGTCTCCTTGCCACCATCTTCGGATCGTTGGCCCACTGATAGCGTGCCATGCCGGTCGACACCCGCCCTGCGGTGTGGCTCGACAGAGACGTGATCGAGATCTTCAAGTCAGGATGCCCACCGCAGGCACGTTCGACTTCGCCTACCGAATGAGTACTCCCAGGTGGTCACCATCGGAATCGACCCGCACAATTCGTCATTCACCGCAGTTGCCGTCAACCGCAGCGGCACCACCGTCGGGTCCCGTCGGTTCGTGGTCAATGCCGGCACCGCCACCGCGTTGGTGAAATAGTGCCAGCGATGACCCGAACGGGCATACGCGATCGAGGGAGCAAAGGGCTTCGGCCGTGGCATAGCGCAGATTCTGGTCGCGCGGGGCGAGGACGTCGTTGACGTTCCTTCCACCCTCGCAATGAAAGTCCGAGTCCTGACCACTGGCGGCGGACGCAAAACCGATCCCGACGATGCCCGGGCCGTCGCGCTGACAGCGCTGTACCATCGCGGCTCACATCAAGTTCACCGCGAAGACCAAAACGCGATCCTGCGGCTGCTACCCGAGCGCCGCGATGACCTCACACGTGAGAGGAGAACGCCGCCTGGAATCAGTTCCCGCAGCAGCTGGTGCAACCGGTTGAGCACACGCCTCTGACCGTGCTGTCGGCGGACAAGGCCGGCGCGGCGATGCGAGGGATCAAACCGGTAATCGCCACCGACGCCTGCCGTCGGGACTTGGCCAAGGACGTATTTGCCGACCTCCGGCGCATCGATTCGAACATCAAAGCCAACGACGCTCGATGCGCGACGGAGTCGCCGCCACGACGACGACGACTCTGCAGGAAGTCCACGGAATCAACACCGTCCTTGCCGTCAAACTCCTCGGCCACGTCGGGGACTTCACCCATTCCCCTCTGCCGACCACTTCGCCGGCCACACCGGCACCGCTCCTCTCGCCACGTCAAGCGGCGAGAACACACACCACCGGCTCAACACCGGTGGCAATCGTCAACTCAATTCCGTGCTGCACAGCATCGCCGTCTGCCAAGCCCGCGACCCGGGGCCCGGCCGCGTCTCTTACCAGCGCAAACTCGACGAGGGCAAGACACGAGCCGAAGCCCGGCGCGCACAAACGCCGCCTCGCGAACGTCCTCTCTATCGCCGGATCCGCAGACACCAACAACACGCATCATCTACGGCTGCTTGACACACAGAGGCACTAAAAGGTCAGTTGCAGATTCATCGTTTTCCATTGCCGTGCATGCTGAATGCTGTTGTACTCAGGATCGCCGGCAAGCTCGATGCGCGCGCACCGCTGCGCCACCGCAGTCATGATCGTGTCGGTTGATTGGCGTGCCAAGACCTGCCCCATACACGAATGCAGTCCAGCGGCAAACGAAAGGTGCTGGCGTCCCTGAGTGTCGCGGGTGTAATCGAAGCGGTCGGGGTCCGGGAAGACACGCTCGTCGCGGTTGGCCGACGCGAGGAGCACGTAGACCGTCGAGCCAGCGGGCAGAACGGTCCCGGCCACCTCCACGTCCTCGAGTGTCAGACGCGTTACTCCGGTCTCCGGAGCGACGAACCGGAGCAGTTCGTTGATCACTTTGGGTCGAACTGCCGGATCGTCGCGGAAGGCGGCGACGAGCTCAGGGTCCCTCGCCATGCGCTCCAAGCCGTGCGCAGCAAGCGTCACCGTCGAAAAGTGGCCGGTCGCCAGGAAGAGCATGATGCTGGCCGTGGTTTCTCGCCTGGTCATGTCACCGCGTTCTTCAGCCTCGATGTAGGCGGAAATTACACCGGGCTGGGGCTCTTGGCGTGCCTTCTCGATTGCCTCGGCACAATAGTTCTCCAGCCACGCACTGCCCTCAGCGCCGGCCCGCAGATCATCTTCAGTGGCGACAAGGCCGAAGCCGCGAGCAAATTGATACGTGTAATGACGTACCTCATCGGCATGCTTGGCAGGTATACCCAGCATCGAGCACATCGTTGCATGCGTTGGAACGAGGCATAGCTCACGCACCGCCTCGATCTGCCCGGTCGTTTCCGCCTCGGACAGCGCGCGTTCGACGATCGAGGCCGTGGTGGCCATCCAACTGCGTACCGATTTGGGCGTGAACAGATTGTTGACGAGTCTTCTGTGAAAGGTGTGCGCAGGCGCATCAATTCCGATCACGGTAGAGTGGAAGATGTCGAACGCCCCGAAATCCAGTTGCTGCACAGAACTCTTCGTGTGCCGCAACAGTGTGGAAACGTCGTCGTACCGCGATACCACGTACGTGCCGTCCTCGAGTTTGAGGACAGGAAATTCGTCTCGGAGCCGGCGGAAATGCGGGTACGGGTCTTCGAGGAGTTCCTCGTGATAGAACGGCAGCAGCTCCGTCTGGTCCGGCGCGGCGGAAGGGCCTGCACCGGGGCGGCCCTCGTGCGGCGGTGTTGTGGGGATCATGTAGAGATTCTCCAGTCCCTCGCGCGCGGACACACTAGACGAAATGCCATGGCCTGACCGGATGAACCTGACGTCTTGTCACCATCGGGCATTGTCGCGTACACGTCCGAGACGGTGGCGTGGATCGCAGGTCGTGCCCTACGACATCGTGCTCGAGATGGACCAGATCAACGACGACTTCGACGACACGTCGGTGGTGCTCGTCATCGGCGCCAACGACACCGTCAACCCGGCGGCCTCGGAGGACCCCAGCAGCCCGATCGCCGGCATACCGGTGCTGACCGTGTGGAACGCCGACAACGTCATCGTCTTCAAGCGCTCCATGGCCTCGGGGTACGCCGGCGTTCAGAACCCGCTGTTCTTCCGCGAGAACACCCAGATGCTCTTCGGTGACGCCAAGGACCGCGTGGACGCGATCAACGGAGTGCTGTAACGGCCCCGCCGCGTCAAGCGTGACGACAACCCAAGCCGTTGCTGACCGTATACTTCGATCGGCCAGTGCATTCCTAGAATCAGTATGCGTACGTACGACTGAACAGGTGGGTAGTCCCGCCCGATTCGCGTCGACGACGGTCGACTCACGTTCGCAGTCGGAATCATTATGTGGCAACCAAAACAAGGACGGCGGGTACGCCCGCGGCGTGAAGCCCGTGCTACCCCAACATCTGGTACTACACCGAATGCATCCACCTCTAGTAGCCAGAAGCAAGCTCGGCTCGTAGAAGCCGAACAGACCGCTCAACCTTATCGACGCCCTAGCCTGGCACAACGACCATAACACCGTCGCAGGCGAATTCGGAACGACGGACTCTGTCAACCGGAGCGCAACGCGACCTGTGCGTGGATGGCGTGCCTAGCTAATCAAGCCAAGGTGAGCGTTGGGCCCGCTCCCAGCCGATGGTCGGCCTCCGTCCGCATTGCGGATATCGATGGTCTCCAGAGCACCGGTGAATGCATCGAACCCAAGCGCCGAGATGATCACGTCGACTTCGTGACATGCGGCACTGGTTTCGATCCCGGTCGCGGTTACCCAGTTGATGGACTCGGTGAGCAGGTCCACCAGCTGAACGTTGTCTTGATTGAACGCCTCGTAGTAGCCGTTGAAGACCACAAACCTCCGCGTTGCGATTGAATAATCACGCGGTTTCAGCTAGTCGGCCAATGCCGGATCATCGATGGCAGCCGACCTTCCTGCGCAAGCACGCCTTTCCCGAGTCGTTGGTGTGCCAGTCCGTCATTTGATCGGGAAAGACGGATGTCTTCGACAGCCACCGAAGTCCCACTGGTCTTCGAGACGTTGCTGCTGCTGCAGTTCAGCGTCCGTCGTCGAGCTGGCACATCGCTAGTGGGAGCCAGGTAGGCCACCCGGAGTGCATCACCTGATCCCGTAGCTCACTGAGATTCCGGCTGTGCTCGCGGCGGTAGCGTTCGTAGTCGATCGACGAGTTCTGTGACGGGACCACGCAATCGTGCGTGCGCGAAGTCAAGCAATCGACGATCCGGCACAGTGAGGACCTCCCCCCGTAAAAAGATTCTCCGCCACGACGCCACCGTCAAGACGGTGATAACGGTTATTGTTCAAACCCTATGGTTGCAGCAACATCGGGCACCACTACGATCAACTCCGATT
Source organism: Rhodococcus sp. P3_B8 (assembly GCF_056402775.1). Lineage (NCBI taxonomy): Bacteria > Bacillati > Actinomycetota > Actinomycetes > Mycobacteriales > Nocardiaceae > Rhodococcus > Rhodococcus sp. P3_B8. The sequence goes on along the minus strand of NZ_JBFUGT010000018.1, from coordinate 28,504 downwards.
CGCCGGTGATCCGCACATGAATGTGCCCATTCCGAATCCCTTCTGACCGGCAAGTCCACTCCCCCATAGGCCTTTGCGTGTCGTACCGTCAGACTCTGTTGGGTTCAACCCCGATCTGCGACATGGCCAATGTGGGGTTGTAATGGTCCCGAACCACAGTGACTTTGCCCTCGGCAACCTCGCAGAACATCGCAAAGGGTAGCTCGACTTTCCGCCCAGTCGCGGCAACGTCACCCCACGGTGTCGACATCGGGCCAGTGTGCGTGCCGCGCAAGATGAAGTCTCCCGCTGCATGTGTGGAATCCCCCACCACTGAGAGTATCTCGACTGCAAAATCCGAGAAGGCGTTACGCCAGTTCTGGTCGCCACGCACAAATGCGTCTGCACCCGTTGAGATTTCGCTACCCGAAGCGATATCCACAACGACAACATCATCGCTGACCATTTGACGCAGTTTAGACCAATCGCCCGCGTTGAAAGCCTCGGCCAATTCGCGTAAAACCGGTGCAGTGTTCAATTCATTCTCTCCTTGACTTGTCAGAAGTAGTCACTCGGGTTCCTGCTGATTCCTCGCCAGTGGTCGACACCGGTGAGCCGTACTCGCTACACGGCCCCCACGGAGAAATACAAGGCGACGGGATCTGGCATGCGTCTCCTGTCAGATCGGCATCGTCAAATTCCCTTCGTGAATCGGAGGTGCCGGCCACAGGTCGAGTTGGATCGGGGGGCGCCAAGCTGCTGGTGCTTGTTGGCAACCCTGGGACTCAAGACTTCAGCACAAGATCGTCAGGTGCCAGAACGTCTGAAGCCAGACCCGCTGAGGTGGACCACATGGCCACTCCAGCGGGCGAGGTACTGAGGCCCACAAGCTCCAAGAGTAGGCGCGCGTCTGTCGAAGCCGGAGAAACTTACTGTCATGAGCTCGCGGCGAACTACCCACACTCCGTCACTACCTGTCTGCTGCGGAGCGGGCTAGCGTCCCGTGACTCCAGCCATTCGATAGTGTTGTGGCCACATACTGGGGCTGACGGCACCCGCTGGACACACCTCAAGTGGCTGTGACGAGGCTTTAGCTGACATCGCCTGGCAGCGACATAGTGTCAAGCTTCTCCGGTCGGGACAAGGCATTTCGTCTAGTGCATCCGCGCGCGAGGGTCGGCAGAATCTCTCCATGGTCTCCATCACACCGCCACATGAGGGCCGTCCCAGTACAGGCCTCTCCACCGCGCCGGACCTGACGGAGTTGCTGCCGTTCTATCACGAGGAACTCCTCGACGACCCGTACCCGCATTTCCGCCGGCTCCGAGACGAATTTCCTGTCCTCAAACTCGAGGACGGCACGTACGTGGTATCGCGGTACGACGACGTTTCCACACTGTTGCGGCACACGAAGAGTTCTGTGCAGCAACTGGATTTCGGGGCGTTCGACATCCTTCACTCCTCCCTGGTCGGTATGGATGCGCCTGAGCACACTTCACACCGAAGACTCGTCAACAATCTGTTCACGCCCAAATCGGTACGCAGTTGGATGGCCACCACGGCCTCGATCGTCGAACGCGCGCTGTCCGAGGCGGAAACGACAGGACAGCTCGAGGCGGTTCGTGAACTGTGCCTCGTACCGATCCATGCAACGATGTGCTCCATGCTGGGTATACCTGCCAAGCATGCCGATGAGGTACGTCGTTACACGTATCAGTTTGCTCGGGGGTTCGGCATCGTTGCCACTGAAGATGATCTGCGGGCCGGCGCTGAGGGCAGTGCGTGGCTGGAGAACTATTGTGCCGACGCGATAGAGAAGGTACGTCGAAAGCCCCAAACGGGTGTCATTGCCGCCTATCTCGAGGCCGAAAAGCGCGGTGAAATGACCAGGCGAGAAACCACGGCCAACACTCTGCTCTTCCTGGCAGCCGGCCAGTTCTCGCCGACTAATCTCACTGCGTATGGCTTGGAGCGCATGGCCTCGGATCCTGAGCTTTTCGCCGCTTTCCGAGACGATCCCGCAGTTCGACCCAAAGTGGTCAACGAACTGCTTCGGTTTGCAACCCCGGAAGTCGGAGTGACGCGTCTGACACTCGAGGACGTGGAGGTGGCTGGCACGGTTCTGCCCGCTGGCTCGACGGTCTACGTGCTCCTCGCATCGGCCAACCGTGATGAGCGTGTCTTTGCAGACCCGGACCGATTCGATTACGCCCGCTCAACCCAGCAAGGCCCGCATGTTGCTTTTGCTGCTGGGCTGCATTCGTGCATGGGGCAGGTCTTGGCACGCCAAGAGGCCGAAACCATCCTGACTGCAGTGACCCAGCGGTGCGCGCGCATCGAACTCGCCGACGAGCCCGAGTACAACAGCATTCAGCATGCACGACAATGGAAGACGCTGAAGCTGCGGCTGACCTTCTAGCCCGCTTGGGAATCGAGCCGAAATCGATCGTATTGCAGCAGATTAGCAGCAACAGTCAGGTTGCGGAAAGCAACCAGTATTCGCCACGTAGCGCCCCGCTGCAGGCGCCCTACCTCTCGTATCTCCGACTCGACCACCACGACCAGCAACAGCCGCCCGCTTCGCTGCTTCTCCCCACGTCGTACGTATACGCAGGGTTGAGTCATAGAGAAATCACCGTGCTCGGGGCGTGGCTGTGCTGCGATTCGAAAACCGACGTCGGTGCCCGACTATGCATTGCGCTCGGGACGGTCAATACACACCTAACCCGCATCCGTAACAAGTACTCCGCGGTCGGACGGCCGCCCCCACCAAAGTCGCGCTCGTCGCCCGTGCGTTACAAGACGGCATTGTGGCGCTCGACGACCTTTGACGAGAGAGCGATGATCGGAGCCGGGGTAGCCCTGTAACCGTTCGTTCGCAGCCCAGGTCCGCCGGGTGGATCTATTTCGACTTCCCGTGCTCACGACGTCCATGTCGCTGTCGCCGCTCCCGCCCACCTGCGGATCCTCAATGATTGCAGAGCTAAGACCGGTGGCGTCGTCGGACATCGATGAGATGACAGCTTGACCATGTTCCGACTGCGGAAGCCGACACTTTGCGGCTGGTCACCACACGACAGACGTGCCACGCTGACCGATATCGCTTCCATGCGCGAAAACTCACTGCGCCGATTACATTGCCGGATGCTGATCGCCCTGGTTATCAGGCTTGTCGGCTTGCAGATCTTTTCGAGAAGGGTTGTCCCGTAACGTGTCCAACGAGTTGTCATTACCCGGTACATCTAGTCCCGACCTGCAGCCATACGGGGAACGGCGCCTCAAAGGCTCGATGGGGGTGTGGGGAATCGTATTCATCGTCGCCGCCTTCGCGGGTCCTCTCGGCGCTATGGGCGGTACAGTGCCGATTGGTATCAACGCAGGTAACGGGATCGGTCTCTCCGCGACCTTCATCGTGAGCACTGTGATCTTGCTTCTGTTCTCGGTCGCTTTCACGGCGCTGACACCCTACGTGCCGAATGCGGGCGCGTTCTATGCCTACATCGGTACTGGGCTGGGACGTCGGACTGGGTTTGGGACTGCCTTCCTGGCGTTGCTCGCCTACCTTGCGCTCCTGGTCGGCGTATACGGTCTTCTCGGTTCCGGCATCACCGCGCTGCTCGCATCATGGGGCGTCGGCGCTCCATGGTGGGTAGGCGCTTACGTGTGCATGGTCGCGGCCGCTTTCCTGGGTTACCGCAACATCGACCTGTCCAAGAGGGTGCTCGGCGTCCTGCTTCTCGCCGAGGTGGGTATCGTCATGGCGCTCGATGCGTCTGTCTTCGTCAACGATGGTGGCCCGGAGGGGATGTCGCGCGGCTTCACCGCACCAGAGGCTTTGTTATCAGGAGCACCCGGACTGGCACTGTTGTTCTGCTTCCTGAGCTTCTTGGGTTTCGAGGCCACAGCGGTCTTTCGTGACGAGTGCCGCAACCCCAACCGCACGATTCCGATAGCGACGTATCTAGCGGTGACTCTCGTAGGGGTGTTCTATGTGGTGTCCACTTGGGCGCTGATCTCTGCGTGGGGCGACGAGGAAGCGGTCAGGATTGCCGCCGCGGATCCGGGTGCAATGCTTCCCGGTGCCGTAAGGAACTACCTGGGCAGCACCGCAGAACATGTCGTCCAGGTGCTTTACGTGACGAGTTTGTTCGCATGCTTGCTGTCCATCCAGAACGTGACCTCGCGTTACGTGTTCAACATCTCGCATCGCGGTGCGTTGCCAGCAGTGCTGGGCACGCGCCACGAACGGCACGGGTCGCCCTCGACTGCTTCCCACGTCGTCACGGTGATCTCAGCGGTCTTCGTCCTGCTGGCAATCGTTACCCGTCTGGATCCCGCGACAGAGCTCTATGCCTGGTTCGCCGGGGCCACCACCGTCGGGTTCATCATGATGCTCCTCGGTACCACCGTGTCAGCCCTGGTTTTCTTTGGGCGACGATGGCATTCCGGAAAACTCCATGAATCGATTGTACGAGTCATCGTGGCCCCAGCGGTCGCCCTTGTCTGCCTTGCCGCGGTGTTCGTTCTGGTACTCCAGAATCTCCGGGATCTTGTTGGGGGATCCCAGCTGGTGGCATGGGCCGTGCTCGGCTCACTGGCTTTAGCCTTCGCCTGGGGATTCACCGTATCCACTCGTAACCCCGAGCTGGCCCTCGATAACTGAGGGGTGGGGCTCGGCCATGCTTAACCCGTCATTCTCGCCTGCCGCGAGTTCAAGACGATGCACCCCCATGGCACGGTATGTCGACTACGTCGTCGTGAGCTTCCCCCCTTTTCCCGGAGACTTCCGAGCCAGGTTTGACCTGGGTAGGTGGAGGAGGATGTCACTGTGGGAACGAGGAAGTATCCGCCGGAGCTCCTCGGCGCCATCATCCATATCTTCGCACCCGGAGCAGGCAGCTTCTTCGGCTCGTTCACCGGCGCGTTCTTCACCGGCCTCGCCCCGATCCTGGCGGTGTTCTTCTTCTGCCTCGGAGCGACCCCTGGAAGTGCGCTCCACTCCGTACATCATGAAAAAGGGCGGAGTCCTCCTTGGCATCAAGATCGCCTTCGCCGCCCTTATCGGCATCGTCGCCGGCAGGATTCTCGGTATGGCGCCCATCGAGGGTGGATTCTTCGCCGGACTGTCCGTCCTGGCGATCGTCGCCGCCCTCAACGACACCAACGGCGGTCTCTATATCTCCCTGATGGGTCAGTACGGGCGGAAGAAGGACGCCGGCGCGTACTCGATCATGTCCCTCAAATCGGGGCCCTTACTGACCATGGTGACGCTCGGCATCGCAGGCTTGGCCGCATTCCCCTGGCAGGCTCTGGTCGGCGCCATCTTGCCGCTGGCCCTGGGCATGCTGGTCGGCAATCTCGACCCGAAGATGCGTGCACTCCTCGCACCGGCCGTTCCCGCGATGGTGCCGTTCCTCGGGCTGGAATTGGGCCTGACCATCAACCTCACCTCGGTCGTCGACGCCGGCCTCCTCGGCATCCTGCTCGGACTCTTCGTCGTCCTCGGCGGTGGGCTGGTCCTGTTCATCGCCGACAAGATCTCCGGCGGTGACGGCGTCTCCGGTCCGGCCGCAGCCACCACCGCCGGCAACGCCGCGCTTGTTCCGCCATCGTTGCCGAGGCCAACCCCATCTACGCTCCTGCCTCGGAGACCGCCACCGTCCTCGTCGCCGCCTCCACCGTCGTCACCGCAATTCTGTGCCCCGTCATCACGTCCGCCTGGTCACGGCGCGTCAACCGGAACACACAGAGCGCACCCGCCGAGGACGCCCCCGGACGAGACACTCCCGCCCATGCCGGTACCGCACCCACCCCGGCAGCATCACGCGCTGCCACCAACCTGACAGCTACATCAACGCCCGTACATCCCGACACGAGAGTGAATTCAATGCCTCTGGCGCAGAAATTTTTTCGGCAACCGACCGCACCCGTCCACATCAGCGAGGACACGATGCAGCCGGCACCGGCGGCAGGGTCGCTGACACCGATCCCCAGCTCCGGGCGCCGCACGAAGATCGTGTGCACCCTCGGGCCCGCAACGGCAACCGGCGACCGCATACGCGAACTCGTCGACTGCGGAATGGATATCGCACGGCTCAACTTCAGCCATGGCGAACATTCCGATCACGAGGAGAACTACCTCCGGGTGCGGGACGCGTCCGAACGCACCGGCCGGGCGGTGGGTGTTCTCGCCGACCTCCAGGGCCCGAAGATCAGGTTGGGGCGCTTCGCCGAAGGCAGCACCGTCTGGTCGGACGGCGACCTCGTGCGGATCACCGTCGACGAGTGCGACGGCACCCACGACCGGGTGTCGACCACCTACAAGCAGTTGGCGGAGGACGCCGAGCCCGGTGACCGGTTGCTCGTCGACGACGGCAAGATCGGATTGGTCGTCACGGACGTCGACGGCAACGACGTGGTGTGCCGGGTCACCGAGGGCGGACCGGTCAGCAACAACAAGGGTGTGTCGCTGCCGGGGATGAACGTGTCGGTCCCGGCGCTGTCGGGCAAGGACATCGCCGATCTCGAGTTCGCACTGCGTCTCGGTGTCGACCTCATCGCCCTGTCGTTCGTGCGATCGGCGGCAGACATCGAACTCGTCCATGCCGTGATGGATCGGGTCGGCCGCAGGATCCCGGTGATCGCGAAGCTCGAGAAACCGGAGGCGATCGACAACCTGGAGGCCATCGTGCTGGCGTTCGACGCGGTGATGGTCGCCCGCGGCGATCTGGGCGTCGAGCTTCCTCTCGAACAGGTGCCGCTCGCGCAGAAACGGGCCATCCAGATTGCCCGCGAGAATGCGAAGCCGGTCATCGTCGCGACGCAGATGCTGGAGTCGATGATCGAGAACTCACGGCCCACCCGCGCCGAGGCGTCCGACGTGGCGAATGCCGTCCTCGACGGCGCCGACGCCGTCATGCTGTCGGGCGAAACGTCCGTCGGGAAGCACGTGATGGAGACGGTCCGCACCATGGGCCGCATCATCAGCGCGGTGGAGGAGAAGTCCACGCACGTTCCGCCGCTGGCGCACGTACCCCGGACGAAGGGCGGAGTGCTGTCCTACGCGGCGCGCGACATCGGGGAACGATTGGGTGCGGCGGCGCTCGTCGCGTTCACCCAGTCCGGGGACACCGTGCGCCGGCTCGCGCGGCTGCACACTCCGCTGCCGTTGCTGGCGTTCACCCCGCTCCCGGCGGTGCGCGCTCAGCTCGCGCTGACCTGGGGCACCGAGACGTTCCTCGTCGACCCCGTCGAGTCGACCGACCAGATGATCCATCAGGTCGACCACGCGCTCCTCGGCCTGGGCCGGTACCAGCGGGGTGACCTCGTCGTCATCGTCGCGGGATCGCCTCCGGGCACCGTCGGCTCGACCAACCTGATCCACGTCCACAGGATCGGCGAGGAAGACCACTGATCGGATGTGACGCTGTAACCGTACGGCCGTCCGCTATTGACAGAACTCGATGGACACGGTTTTCTTAATGTCAAGATACGAAACTGTGTTTTCGCATCGTGGAAGTTTTGCCAAGTGCGGAAGGTGAGTCATTTCATGACTGAGCGTGTTGAGGTCGGCGGTCTGCAGGTCGCGAAGGTGCTCTACGACTTCGTGAACGAGGAGGCGCTGCCGGGGACCGGGGTGGACGCCGACGGGTTCTGGTCGGGTGCGGCCAAGGTGATCGACGAGCTGGCGCCGAAGAACAAGGCCCTGCTCGCCACCCGCGACGACCTGCAGGCCCGGATCGATTCCTGGCACCGCGACCGGGCCGCCGCCGTGATCGACCCGGCCGAGTACAAGGCGTTCCTGACCGAGATCGGGTACCTGGTGCCCGAACCGGCCCCGTTCGAGGTGTCGACGGCGAACGTGGACACCGAGATCACCGCCACCGCCGGCCCGCAGCTGGTGGTCCCGGTCCTCAACGCCCGCTTCGCGCTGAACGCCTCCAACGCGAGGTGGGGGTCGTTGTACGACGCCCTGTACGGCACCAACGCCATCCCCGACGACGGCGGCGCGGAGGCCGGTGCCTCCTACAACAAGGTCCGCGGCGACAAGGTCATCGCCTGGGCCCGCACCTTCCTCGACACCGCCGCCCCCCTGACGACCGGCTCGCACGCCGACGCCGCCCGCTACACCGTCGACGGCACCGCCCTGACCGTGCAGCTCGCCGACGGCACGATCACCGGGCTCGCGGAGCCGGGCAAGTTCGTCGGCTACCTCGGCGACCCGGCCGCCCCGACCAGTGTGCTGCTGCGCAATCACGGGTTGCACGCGGAAATCCAGATCGACCCCACCTCCCCGATCGGCCAAACGGACGCGGCCGGGGTCAAGGATGTGGTGCTCGAGTCCGCGGTCACCACCATCATGGACTTCGAGGACTCCGTCGCCGCCGTCGACGCCGACGACAAGGTGATCGGCTACCGCAACTGGCTGGGCCTGAACCGCGGCGACCTGACCGAGGAGATGACCAAGGGCGGCAAAAGTTTCACCCGCCGCCTCAACGGCGACCGCACCTACACCGCCGCGGACGGGTCCGAGCTCACCCTGCACGGGCGGTCGCTGCTGTTCGTCCGCAACGTCGGGCATTTGATGACCACCCCGGCGATCCTGCACGGCGACGGCACCGAAATCCCCGAGGGCATCCTCGACGCCCTGATCACCTCCCTGTGCGCCGTCCACGGACTCAGCACGGGCGATCAGACGGGGCCGTTGGTCAACTCCCGCACCGGGTCGATCTACATCGTCAAACCCAAGCAGCACGGCCCCGACGAGGTCGCGTTCACCACCGAACTGTTCGGCCGCATCGAGCAGGTGTTGGGGCTGCCCGCCAACACCCTCAAGGTCGGCATCATGGACGAGGAACGCCGCACCACCGTCAACCTCGCCGCCTGCATCCGGGAGGCGTCGGAGCGGGTGGTGTTCATCAACACCGGGTTCCTCGACCGCACCGGCGACGAGATCCACACCTCGATGGAGGCCGGGCCGATGATCCGCAAGGCCGAGATGAAGAAGCAGACCTGGATCACCGCCTACGAGGACTGGAACGTCGACACCGGTCTGGCCTGCGGGTTGCAGGGGCGGGCGCAGATCGGCAAGGGCATGTGGGCGATGACCGAGCTGATGGCCGAGATGCTCGAGCAGAAGATCGGCCACCCCAAGGCCGGCGCGAACACCGCATGGGTGCCGTCCCCGACCGGGGCCACCCTGCACGCCACCCACTACCACCAGGTCGACGTCGTCGCCGTCCAGGACCGGCTGACGGGGACCCGGCGGGCCACCCTCGACGAGATCCTCACCATCCCCCTCGCCCCGAACACCGACTGGTCCGAGGCCGAGAAGCAGGAAGAGCTCGACAACAACTGCCAGTCCATCCTCGGCTACGTGGTCCGCTGGATCGACGCCGGCGTCGGCTGCTCCAAGGTCCCCGACATCCACGACGTCGCCCTGATGGAAGACCGCGCCACCCTCCGCATCTCCTCCCAGCTGCTGGCGAACTGGATCCGGCACGCAGTGGTCACCGCCGACCAGGTCGTGCAGTCGCTGCAACGGATGGCCCCGGTCGTGGACCGGCAGAACCAGAACGACCCCACCTACCGGCCCCTGGCCCCCGACTTCGACACCAACATCGCCTTCCAGGCCGCGAAGGAACTGATCCTCGACGGCACCAAGCAGCCGTCGGGCTACACCGAACCGATCCTGCACCGCCGCCGCCGCGAATACAAAGCAGCCAACGCCTGACCGGTCGCCCCCCACGTGAGTGGCAAAGCGTGCTCGCGCACGCTTTGCCACTCACGTGTCAGGTCGGGTTGATCCTGCGCATCACTACACTGCGAGGGTCAACGTCGAACTCGTCGGACAGGGGCTGGAAAGCACGTGGGGCAGCATCGCGGCGAATCGCGCGCCAGGGGTATCAGCAGGGGGCCTTTGATCGTGCTCGGTCTCGTCGTCGTGATCGCGGCAGGTGTCGTGGGCTGGTTCCAGTTGCGTGACCGGATCACCGATCAGGGCGTGGCTGCCGCGGGCGCCTGCGTGGAAGGCGAATCCGTGCTCGCGGTCGCGGCGGATCCCGACATCGCACCCCAGCTCCAGACTCTCGCCGACCATTTCACGGAGACTGCCCCGGTGATCCGCGATCAGTGCGTGTCGGTGACGGTCACCGCCGTCGCGTCCGACACCGTGCGCGACGCCTTGTCCGCGGGGCCGGACGGCCCGTGGGACGCAGCGGCGCTCGGGCCTCGCCCCGCTCTGTGGATTCCGTCGAGCTCGCATTCCGTCAAGCAGGTGTCAGCGACCGGCGTCATCAGCGGCGAAGCGCGTCCCGTGGCGACCAGCCCCGTCGTGCTCGCGGTCCGGACGGCGTTCGCGAACGCGCCGGGCACGCCGGCGATCGACTGGAAGGACTTGCCGTCGCTGCAGACCGGCCGCGACTCCCTCGCGACTCTCGGCCTGCCGGGCTGGGGCAGCCTGGGGATGGCGCTCCCCGTCGGCCCCGGCGCCGAGAGCACGGAGATGGCAGTCGAAGCGGTTGCAGCCGCGGTCGCGGGAAGCCCCACGGGTCCGGTGACGGAGGAGCAGGCTCGTTCTGTTCCCGTCACGTCGGCACTCACCGGTCTGGCGCTCGGCTACGAGGCGTCGTCGGGGACGAAGCCCGCGACGACGCGGGAGGCGCTCACCGCGCTGGCCGAGCAGGGCGATCCCGCCACCTCCGGCATCCACGCGGTCGCGGCCACCGAACAGCAGGTCTACCAGGCCCTGCGCGACGCACCCGGAGCCGACATCACCACATCGATGCCGAAAGGCCCGACACCCGTGGCAGATCACCCCGCGGCCGTTCTGGCCGGCCCGTCCGTCGACGAGACACAGAGCCGCGCCGCCGCGCAGTTCGCGGAGTTCGTCCGTCGACCCGAACAGGCACAGGTCCTGGCCGACGCCGGGTTCCGCGTCGAGGGACTCGCCCGGCCCGACGACACCGCGCTGGCCTTTCCCGGTTTCGAATCCACCCTCGTTCCCGCCGATGCGGCCGCTGCGGCCGAGCTGATGCAGGTGATCCGGAATCCGATCACCCCCCGCACCTCCACCGTCCTGCTCGACGTTTCCAGCTCGATGGGAGAGCGCGAGGGGACGGCGACGCGCCTCGCGAACACGACGGCAGCGCTCACAGCCCACGTCGACCGTTCTCCGGACTCGTCGAACCTCGGGCTGTGGGAGTACAGCACGACGCTCGACGGGTCGCGGCCGTACACGACCGTGGTCGCGACCGGTCCCCTCTCGGCGGGCGGTTTCACGGAGGGCACCCGCAGGCAGGCACTCGACGCCCGGCTCGCCAAGGCGACACCCGCCACCGGGTCTTCGACGTACACGTCGCTCGAAGCGGCCTACAAGAGCGCGGTGGACGGATACACGCCGGGCCGCACCAACTCGGTGCTGCTCGTCACCGACGGGGCCAACGACGACTCCGTTGCCCGCGCGGATCTGCTGTCCGCCATCGCTGCGGCCTCGAGCACGTCGAAGCCGGTGCGCATCGACGTGGTGACGATCGGCGAGAACTCCGACCTCAACACGTTGCAGGCGTTGGCCGATCGCACCGGCGGGTCGCTGGAGAAGGTCGCGTCCTCGGACGGAGCGGCACTGCCGACCGCGATCAGCAAGCTGCTGTCGTGACGAGGCTCCTGGTCTTCGCGGTCTTCCTCGCACTCGTCACATGGTGGCTCCATCGGCGACTCGTGCGGGCCACCGGGCTCGGCCGGCCCTGGTCGGTGGTCGTCGACGTGACCCTCGTGGTCCTGTGGGTTCTCGCGGTCATCGGCGTCGGCAGCGGCGAAGCCTTCGATCCGGGATGGGCGCGTCCCCCGGGATGGGTGGGCTGGGTGTGGCTCGGCGCGATGTTCTATCTGGTGCTCGGGCTTCTCCTGGTCGCGTTGGTGTCGCTGCTGACGCGGCTGTTCGGCCGCCTGCGCGGCACCGGGAACGACGAACAGGTCGATCTGTCGCGGCGGCGAAGCCTGCGCATCGCCACCGCCGTCGTGGTGGTGGGTGCCGTCGGCGCCGCCGGCTACGGGGTGTCGGAGGCCGCGCGGCCGCGGATCGTGCGGGTTCGGGTGCCGCTGAAGCGTCTGCCCGCCGAGTTCGACGGTGTGCGTGTGGCGCTCGTGTCCGACCTTCACGTCGGCCCGGCGCGGGGAGTGGATTTCACCCGGCGGGTCGTCGACCTGGTAAACGCGCAGCAGCCGGATCTCGTCGCGATCGCGGGCGATCTGGTCGACGGGACCGTCGCCAAGGTGTCGCCCGATCTGCAACCGCTCGGCGACCTCGAGGCCCCGCTCGGGGTGTTCGGTGTCAGTGGCAATCACGAGTTCTACGCCGACGACGGTGGTCGCTGGCTGGATGTGTGGGACCGGCTGGGCATCCGGACGCTGCGCAACGAGCGCGCGACGATCACCCGGGGCGGCGCCACCCTCGACGTCGCGGGCATCCACGACTATTCCTCGCCGGCCCCGTACGAACCCGACCTTCCGGCCGCGCTCGCCGGACGCGACCCGTCGACGTTCGTCGTGCTGCTCGCGCACGAACCGCGGCAGGCACTGGAAGCGTCCGACCTCGGTGTCGACCTGCAACTGTCGGGGCACACGCACGGCGGGCAGATGTGGCCGCTGCGTTATCTGGTGCCGCTGCAGCAGCCGTCGGTGACGGGATTGGACCGCATCGGGAACACCGTCCTCTACACGACCCGTGGTGTGGGCACGTGGGGTCCGCCCGTGCGGGTGGGCGCCCCACCGGAGATCACGATCCTCGAGCTGGTGCGCGAGGACTGAGCGAGCGATGCCCGCCCCGCGTGAGCGGGACGGGCATCGGCTGTGTCAGGCGTCTTCGAATGCGGAGATCGGCGGGCAGGAGCACACGAGATTGCGGTCGCCGTGTGCACCGTCGATGCGCCGCACCGCCGGCCACACCTTCGGCCGTGCCTTGCCTCGGGGGAAGACCGCCGTCTCACGGGTGTAGGGGTGGTTCCACTCCGCGACCAGGCAACCGGACGTGTGCGGGGCACCGCGCAGCGGGTTGTCGTCCACCGGCCACTCCCCCGCGCCCACGCGGTCGATCTCGGCGCGGATCGCGATCATCGCCTCGCAGAAGGCGTCGATCTCTTCGAGGTTCTCGCTCTCGGTGGGCTCCACCATCAGGGTGCCCGCCACCGGGAAGCTCATCGTCGGTGCGTGGAAACCGTAGTCGGCGAGGCGCTTTGCGACGTCGTCCACGGTCACACCGGTGTCCTTGGTGATCGGCCGGAGGTCGAGGATGCACTCGTGTGCCACCATTCCGCCCTCGCCGGTGTAGAGGACCGGGAAGTACTCGTCCAGGCGGCGCGCGATGTAGTTGGCCGAGGCGATGGCGGTCAGGCTTGCGCGGCGCAGCCCGACGGCGCCCATCATCCGGATGTACGCCCACGTGATCGGGAGGATCGACGCACTGCCGTAGGGGGCCGCGGAGATCGGTCCGGCTGTGCCGAGTTCCGGTGCGAGCGGATGTCCGGGCAGGAACGGCGTGAGGTGGGACCGCACACCGATCGGACCGACGCCGGGGCCACCGCCACCGTGCGGGATGCAGAACGTCTTGTGCAGGTTGAGGTGGCTCACGTCGCCGCCGAACCGGCCGGGACGGGCCAGGCCGACCAGGGCGTTGAGGTTGGCGCCGTCGACGTACACCTGGCCGCCGGCGTCGTGGACGGCGGCGCAGATGTCGGCGATCTCGTGCTCGTACACACCGTGTGTGGACGGGTAGGTGATCATGATCGCCGCGAGGCGCTCGGCATGGTCGGCGATCTTCGCCCGCAGGTCGTCCAGATCCACGTCACCGTTCGGGCGGCAGGCGACGACCTCGACGCGCATCCCGGCCATGACCGCGGATGCGGCGTTGGTGCCGTGGGCGCTCGACGGGATGAGGCAGGTGTCGCGGTGGTCGTCTCCGCGGCTGAGGTGGTAGTTACGGATCGCGAGCAGCCCCGCGTACTCGCCCTGGCTACCGGCATTCGGCTGCAGGCTGACCGCGTCGTAGCCGGTGACGGCCACGAGCCAGTTCTCGAGGTCCTTGATGATGCGGAGGATTCCCGGTGTGTCCCCGGTCGGCGCGAACGGGTGCAGTCCGGCGAACGCGGGCCAGGTGATCGCTTCCATCTCGGCGGTGGCATTGAGCTTCATCGTGCACGAACCGAGGGGGATCATGCTGCGGTCGAGTGCGATGTCCTTGTCGGACAACGCCCGCAGGTAGCGCAGCATCGCCGTCTCGGTGCGATACCGGGTGAAGGCCTCGTGCTGCAAGTAGTCGGATCCGCGGAGCTGCGCGTCGGGGACGGACGTGCCCGCTTCCTCGGTCACGGCGCCTTCGCCGCCGAACGCCGCCAGCACCTGGGCGACGTCGTCGGCAGTGGTGGCCTCGTCACACGCGATGGCGACGTGATCGGCGTCGACGAACCGCAGGTTGATGCCGGCGTCCTTCGCCTTCGCCACCACGTCCGCGGCTCTGCCGGCGACTCGAACGAGGATCGTGTCGAAGAAGTGCTCGTGTACGACGACGGCCCCGGTCCTGCGGAGCGCGGCGGCCAGGGAGTGCGCCGTGTTCGCCACGCGCAGGGCGATCGCCTTCAGTCCCTCGGCGCCGTGGTAGCTGGCGTACATGGCCGCCAGAATCGCCAGCAGCACCTGAGCGGTGCAGATATTCGACGTCGCCTTCTCGCGGCGAATGTGCTGCTCGCGGGTCTGCAGCGCCAGCCGGTACGCCTTGTCACCGTCGGCATCGACGGAGACGCCCACCAGACGGCCGGGGAGCTGACGTGCATGCTTGGTGTGCACGGCGAGGTAACCGGCGTGCGGGCCACCGAAGCCCATGGGGACACCGAACCGCTGGGTGGTGCCGAAGCAGGCGTCGGCCCCGATCTCGCCGGGCGGGGTGAGGAGTGTGAGTGCCAGCAGATCCGCCCCGACCGCGACCAGTGCGCCGCGCTCGTGGGCGGCGGCGATCACGTCGGTGTAGTCGACGATGCGGCCGGACCCGCCAGGCATCTGCGCGAGGACGCCGAAGAAGTCACCGTCCGGAAGGCCGGCGGACAGGTCGGCCACCACGATCTCGATGCCGAGCGGCTCGGCCCGGGTTTCGACGACGGCCAGCGTCTGCGGGAACAGGTCGGCGTCGACGACGAACCGCGGGGACTTGCTCTTGCTCGCCCGGCGCAGCAGCGTCATCGCCTCGGCGGCGGCGGTGGCTTCGTCGAGCATCGACGAGTTGGCGACCTCCATGCCGGTCAGGTCGGCGACCATCGTCTGGAAGTTGAGGAGCGCTTCGAGGCGGCCCTGGCTGATCTCGGGCTGGTACGGCGTGTAGGCCGTGTACCAGGCCGGGTTCTCGATGATGTTCCGGATCAGCACCGGCGGGGTGAGGGTGTCGTAGTAGCCGAGACCGATCATGGACGTCGCCACGGTGTTCTGCGCGGCGAGTGCGGACAGTTCGGCGAGCGCTTCGTGCTCGGACACCGGTGCAGGCAGCGCGTCGAGGCCGTCGGCGATGCCGCCCGTCACCCCGTCCAGGATGACGGCGGGGACGGCCTTCGACGCGAGGTCGTCGAGCGAATCGGCTCCGACCAGTTCGAGAATGTGCGCGAGTTCCGCAGCGTTCGGGCCGACATGACGATCGGCGAATGTACGGCTTCCAGCGTCGATCACGACAACTCCCAAGCAGTTCGGAGGATCAGGACACGCCCCGCGTAGCGGAACGTCCCTCCCCCTCTGTCGCCTGCTCGAATCGAGCGCCTGAGAGATTCGGTACCGTCATTCGGGTGTGAAGACGGCCCTTTCCCCGTGGGCGGGTGGGTGCTCCCACCGCTTTCCAGAGACGTCGGAGCCCGCACGGTCCTGTCTGCCTGAGAGATTGACGGGGAGGTGTTGCTCCTTCGGCGCCCGAACTCCCGCACACACGATGTTTCTGTGCTTGCGGTGCCCGGAACTCTCCCGCACGGCGTCGACGCACCGCCAGTCTATGTCACGGCTGCAGATGGCGGCGCAGGCAGCGCCGCGCTCCGATGGATGCGGGCTAGCCCGTCTTGCGGCTCGCGCGGTTCTTGCGTCGCGACGCCAGTTCGTCCTCGGGGCTCTGTTCGCTCTCGCCGCCATCGGCGCGCTCGGCCGGGAAATCGGCGATGGTGCCGGTCAGTTCGCGCATCGCACCGCTCACCGCGATACCGAAGACACCCTGCCCGCCCTGGAGCAGATCGACGACCTCTTCGGGGGACGTGCACTCGTAGACCGTGGTCCCGTCCGAGAAAAGTGTGATCTTGGCCAAGTCCCGCACTCCGCGCTTACGGAGGTGGTCGACGGCCACTCGGATGTTCTGCAAGGATATTCCGGTGTCGAGCAGACGCTTGACGATCTTGAGGACGAGGATGTCTTTGAACGAGTACAGCCGTTGGCTGCCCGAACCTGCTGCGCCACGAATGGACGGCACGACGAGCGACGTGCGAGCCCAGTAATCGAGCTGGCGGTAGGTGATTCCCGCGATCTGGCAGGCGATGGGGACGCGGTATCCGACGAGGTCGTCGGGCACGGAATCGTCCGGGAAGAGGCCCGGTTGGATCTCCTCGGAGCTGAATTCGGACTCGGCAACGTTGTCGCCGGGCGCAAGATTCAGCGCATTCTCCTGCGGCCGATCTCCCACTGACTACTCCCTCTCGCATGTTGCACTGAACCCGACGATCAGTGCGCCTGTGACGCGCGTCGCCAGTGCCCGCGGCACAGCCACAGCACATCGAGCGGCGCAAGCGCCACCAGTGACATCGAGCAAGTCCGTACCCTGAACCTACTCAGCGTACGCCCGATACAATCTGCAGGGCAGAAAATCACTGCACTGAACGCTATGACTCCGAAGAGACGGGGTCAACGCAACGCGCCGGAGGAACCTCAACCGTTACTCCGCGCCCGAGGCTTTTCCGACGGCGCAAACTAGCCGTCGGTTGCCTTGAAATCGTCCGGCGACACGGACTCGAGGAATTCCTTGAACTTCTCGACCTCGTCCTCGCGCTCGTCGGGCATAACCAGACCGGCCTCCGTGAGTACCGCTTCCTCGGCGAAGATCGGCACCCCGATTCGCAGTGCGATGGCGATGGAGTCGGACGGGCGGGCCGAGACGCGGGTGTTCTGGTCGAACACGAGGTCGGCATAGAACGTGCCCTCGCGCAGGTCCACGATGCGAACTTCCTTCAGGGTGCGACCGAAGGCTTCGATCAGGTTCTTGATGAGATCGTGGGTCAGCGGACGCGCAGGCTCGACGCCCTGCTGTTCGAGTGCGATCGCGGTGGCCTCGGTCTGGCCGATCCAGATGGGCAGGTACCGCTCGCCGTCGGTTTCACGCAACAGCAGAACAGGTTGACTTTGGGGTTGCTCGACACGAACTCCGATCACGTGCATTTCGCTCATCGCGTCTGCCTCCACCCTGCAATGGTCCGTCCGCGGCACACAATGCCGTACCAGGATTCTATTCGATTCGTGTCTGCTCTTCGACCGTACAGCCGTTCGAGCGCAGCGTCGTTGGGAAGTGGGGACGGTCGGCGGGTTCACCTCACCGATCGAGCGCACCCCGGACTGCCGACTTCACCAGGCAGGTGTGCAACGTCAGAGACAGGGCGGCCAGTTCGCGCACCATCTCCTCGGCGCGATCACGGGCGCCGGCGTCGCGGCCCTTGGCGACAGGCCCGGCGATCTGCGCGACCAGCCCGGCCTCGCGGTCGGCCGCCAGCTTGAACGCCCTCAGGTGCCGCACCTCGAGTCCGAACTCGGACATCGCCCTCGCGGTGCGCGCCAGTGTCACCGCGTCCTCGTCGAAGAATCCCGCCGGCCCGGGAACGACCAGGCCTCCGCGGGTCAGTTCGCCGAGGAACTTCTCGTCGATCCCTGCCCGGGCGATCAGATCGTCGCGGCTGATCCGCACCTCGCGGTCGGTGAGGAACTCCTCCGGGGACACCTCGCCCGGGGCCACCGTGAGCGCGCGCGGCCGGCGCGGCGAAGAATCGCCTGCGCCGACCGTGGCCACACCTCTGTCGATGGCCTCGAGCTGCTCCTTGATGACCTTCAGCGGCAGATACTGATCGCGCTGCGCAGTGAGGACGTAGCGCAGTCGTTCACAGTCGGCGATCGAGAATCGCCGATACCCCGAGGGAGTGCGCTGGGGGCTGATGAGACCCTCGGCTTCGAGGAATCGGATCTTCGAGATCGTCACATCAGGAAAATCGGGGCGGAGTCGATCCAGCACGGAGCCGATCGACATCCCCGATTGCGCCTGCTGCTGCCGCACCGCGGTCATTGGCTACCCGCACCAGCTGACGTCTCACCGATCTGCGAGCCACCGGCAGCGGTCCGGGGTCCGGTCAGGAAGACCAGTCGGAACTTGCCGATCTGGACCTCGTCACCGTTCGCCAGGACAGCCGAGTCGACCGGCTCCCGGTTGACGTAGGTGCCGTTGAGGCTGCCGACGTCGACCACCTGGAACTCGTCGTCCTCCTGACGGAACTCCGCATGACGACGGCTGACGGTCACGTCGTCGAGGAAGATGTCGCTGTCGGGATGCCGTCCCGCGGACGTCGTCGGCTGGTCGAGCAGGAAGCGCGACCCTGCGTTCGGTCCACGCTTGACGACGAGCAGAGCAGAGCCTGCGGGCAGTCCCTCCACACCCGACACCGGAGCTTCCGGAGCCTGGGTTGCCGAGGAGTTGTCGAGCTCATTGAGAAAGTCCGCGCGGAAGACCGACGTGGTTTCCGCCGGCGTCTCCCCATAGACCGCGTCGTTGCCGTTCTCGCTCACCGTTTCTCCTCCTAGTTCGATCATCCAGCAAGATTCGCTGGACTACGCAATGCCACTCGGTACTACATAATTCGGTTCCCGTGCACATTAACTTCTGTGCAAACTCCCACGATCACATTCAAACTACGGACCTGCGCCCCGACACGGCACATGCGTTCAACATCGACCGTACCCTGCGCACGCCGGTGCGTGTAGTGAGACAGGCCGCCAGCACATTACGAACCGGTATTCCGACAGCGGATTTTTCCGGCAACCCGGTTTCCGGGCTGTCGGCACCTTCCGAAACCATCCGATTACCGCCTCGCGTGTTCTCGGGAAATTATCCTGCCGTGATGTCTGCATAGCCGGCGGCGTCCAGCATTTCGGCCAGTGCCGCGTCGAGGGTCGCCTCGTCGTCGACACCGAGGTCCACCAGCCACCCCTGCCCGTAGGGCGCGGAGTTCACGAGTTCCGGGTTGCCGTCCAGATCGGCATTGGCGGCAACGACTTTCGCCGTCAGCGGGGCGAAGATGTCGGAGACGCTCTTGGTGGATTCCACCTCGCCGAACGATTCGCCCGCCGTCACGGCCTCGTCGACCGCCGGAAGCTGGACGAACACGACGTCGCCGAGCTGGGACTGCGCGAAATCGGTGATGCCGACGCGTACCGTCGTGGGCCCCGTCCGCTCGACCCACTCGTGTTCGGCGGTGTACCGACGATCGGCGGGAATTTCGAGCTCACTCACAGTGGCTTCCTTTCGATGGCAATCCGCGGGCGGATGCGAAGATCAATTTCCGGGCTGAGCGTATTGGCGAGGTTTCGCCTCCCGCAAGGCGGCGATCGTGACCTGCTGCGATTGTTCGATCGTCAGCTGTCCGCCGCTGCGCGCGACCGTGTCGACCACCCCGCCGGGAATGTTCAGGGCCGCCGCCAGAGTCGGCGGATCACCGATGGCGACCACGCCGTAGGGGGCGTTCACCTTCCGGCCGTCCACCGACACGCCGCCGGCCGAACCGGACACCCAGGAGTCGACGCCGATCCGGATGGGCGGGCCGTCCGCACCCTGGATCTGGACGGCTTCGGCACCGGCGGCACGCAATTCCTGCACGAGGTCGAGCAGGACCTCGGAGCCGACTCCCTTGTTGGGGTCGGTGATGCGCATCGTCACCCCGGGACCGGTGGCCGGTGCGCTGCCGACCTGGATCGACAGCGCCGTCAACCGGGCCTGCGCCTCGTCGAGCGCCGCTCCGGAACTGCCGCTCTGTTGCAACGTTGCCAAGGTCTGTTCCAGCGATGCGATCTCCTGCCGCAGGGCAGCCTCCCGCTGGTTCAGCGTGTCCAGGACGACCAGGAGATCGGCCGGGCTCGCCGAGTCGAGGGTGTCACCGGACCCGGTGTTCTTCACCTGCGTGACGATCGCGATTCCCAGCCCGCCGAGCAGGAGCGCGGCCAGCAGCGCGAAGACGACGTGCGATCGCTGCGACGTCGCCGGTTCGTTCCCGTGCAGTTCGTGTCTGCCCTCGTGTCCGCTCACGCCGCGCTCACGCCCCGAACAGACGTCGCCGGAGGGCGGCCGCGTTGCCGAAGATGCGGATGCCCAGCACGACGACGATCGCGGTGGACAGCTGGGTTCCGACACCGAGTTGGTCACCGAGCCACACGATCAGGGCGGCCACCAGGACGTTGAACACGAACGAGACGACGAACACCTTCGAGTCGAAGATCTCGTCGAGGTACGCGCGCAGTCCGCCGAACACCGCGTCGAGCGCGGCGACGACGGCGATGGGCAGGTAGGGCTGCACGGCGTCGGGCACTTGCGGGCTGAACACCACGCCCAGCACGATGCCCACGATCAGGGCGAGCACCCCGTAGATCGCGGATCCGCCCTTCAGTGCTGCCTTCATTCGTGTGACTCCTCCATTCGACTCCGCCGTTGTCATCGTGTTCCCACTTCCCGGGCTGCCCGCACTTCCCGCGCCGGGGCGGCGGGCAAGTGGAGATCGTCGGCCTCCGCCACCGCGAAGCCGATGCCGTACAGCTGCGCCACGCTGGACATCCGCAGATAGGCGTCGCTCACCACGAATCCGGTCTGCATCGGTCCCTGCGGGCCGATCGCGGAGACCACGTACGGCGAGAACACCGGCTGGTTGTCCACGAGCATCGCGCCACCCGCCTGGCGGATCGTCACCGACGGGCCGATCCGCACGTCGCCGACCGCGATGGCCTCGGCGCCGCTCGCCCACAGCGAATTGACGACCGACTGGAGGTCGCGGTCGAGCACCACGGCCTTCCCCCCGACACTGCGCTGGGACGAGTCGGAGAGGTTGGGCTTGGCTGCGGGGTCCGTCAACGTCACGGTCAGGCCGGGACCGTGCACGGCCTCGACTCCGGCATCCCCCTCGAGGCCGCGAAGCTCGTCGAGCAGTGCCGCGCCTCGGGCGTCGCCGGCCAGCGCGGTGGCGCGCGCGTCGTCGGTCTGTGTCGACAGCGTGTCCCGGGTGGCGGCGAGGGCGCCCGCCCGATCCTCTGCGTCCTGCACCTTGCTCAGGAGTTCGGACCGCACCTGCTCGGTGCCGGGGATGCGTTCGGTGGCCTGGCGGTAGGCGACCGACAGCACGAGCCCGACGAGCAGCGCGCCGATCGCGATCCACACCTGCTGACCGACCCGTGTCTGCCGTGAATGTCCCTGTTCACGATCCTCGGCCGCACCCTCGTACCCGGGGTCCAGATGATCGTTCATCAGGGACTGCAGCAGGGACGGCACCGGATTCCTGCGGATTCCGGAATCTGTCCGTTTCATCACTGGACCTCGTGTTCGTCGCCGCCCGGTCCTCGCACGGGAACGGTGCGCGCGACGGTCAGCGCGTTCACGGTGTAGAGCAGCCCGGTCCACACGTAGAGCACCGTGCCCCAGATCAGGAGCGCCGCGCCGAGCGGCTGCGCCACGGTCGCGATGCTCCAGTCACCGTGCGCCGCGAGGGTCATCGGCAGCGCGAACATCAGCAGGAAGGTGGCACCCTTGCCGAGGTACATCACGTCGGGGGGCGGCAGACCGCGCCGTCGGTAGATGATCAGCGTCAGCGCGAGAACGGCGTCGCGGCCGATCAGGATCGCCGCGACCCACCACGGGATGAACCCGCGCAGGACGAACGTCACCAGCGTCGTGACGACGTAGAGGCGATCGACGAAGGGGTCGAGCAGCGCACCCAGCTTCGACGACTGGTCGAGGATCCGCGCCAGCTTGCCGTCGAGCCAGTCGGTGAAGCCGCTGATCATGAGGATCGCGAGTGCCCACCCGTCGGAGTGGGTGACGAGCAGCAGGTACACGAACAGCGGCACGCCGAGGAGTCGAACCACGCTCAGGAGGTTCGGGACGGTCACGATCCGGTCCGACCGCACAGTGTCCCGGTCCACCGAATTCACCAAAATCTCCCCAGCGTCGAGTGCGGACCTGTTTTCGGGCGCTCGTCGCACCGCTCTCGCCACTCTTCCACAACCGGGATGGTGTTCAGTCGATCGTCCCGTCCGTCCGGCCGTGTCACTCGCCCCGCGCAACGTCCGGTCGCGGTGGGGCCGGGACGCGCGCGACGGCGTCCGCGGTCAGACTTCCCAGGTACAGCCACCCGTCGTGCTCCCGCACACCTGTGACGGGGGAATAGCTGCCCTTGCCTCCGCGCAGGCTGTGCACGATCTCGCCGCGGTGATCGAGGGCGATCACCCAGCCGGCGTGCTCCGGATTCGGCTGCACGGCCTCCGGCAGATTCGCCGCGACGATGCGCAGCGTGGGATAGGGCGCGAGCAGGTCGAGCAAGCGCATCCGCGGGCTGTAGAGCGCCACCCAGAACAGGCCGTCCCGTGTCTGGGACGTCATGTTGTCCGGTATGCCGGGCAGATTCGCGGCCCACACCGACGCCGCACCCTGCGACGGGCCGGTCAGGTCGACGCGGGAGATCTGGTACGAGCCGGTCTCGGCGACGAGGACGAAAGATTCGTCCGAGGCCAGTCCCACACCGTTGGCGAACTGCAGTCCCTCGGCGAGGAGGTCGGTCTCCCCCGTCCGCGGGTCCAGACGCAGCAGACGGCCGGTCCCGCGGTGCTCGAGAAGGTCGTAGCGGTGGTCGGCGATCGTGAAGTGCGCCGAGGAGTCGGTGAAGTACACGATGCCGTCCCGGCCGACCGCCGAGTTGTTGCACGCCACGAGTGGGCGCCCGGCCGCGGCGTCGGCGAGCACGTCGACGCGTCCCTTGTCGTCGACCCGCAGCACACCGCGCTCGGCGTCGCAGATCAGGAACCTGCCGTCGTCGAGGACCTCGACCCCGAGGGGGCGCCCGTGGGTGTTCGCGAGTTCGGTGGCGTGTCCGTGGCTGTCGAACCGCCAGATCCGGCCGTCGTTGCCTCCGGTGACCACCCGGCCGTCGTGATCGACGGCGACGTCCTCCGGGCCTTCTCCGGCGGGGAGCGTCCAGCGGTGCGCGTCGTCGAGCACCCTGTTGGGAGCGAGCACTCCCGTGAGCGTCGGCGGCGGCGGGGCGTGCCAGACGACGGGGTCGACACCGGTGCGGTCGAGCTTGCGGGCGAGAGACTCGAAGAGGGTCACGAACTGTGAGATTAGTCGTGTCCGCCAGTCGATATGGTCTCGCTAACGCCAGGCGAACACCGGCTGGTCGAATCCGTCGATGCGCGTGTGTCTCCCGTGCAGCGCGACCTCCCGGAACTGGTACACGACCGCGCCGGTGGGGGCATGCACGAGGTGACGGCGGAACGGCCATTGGATCACCGGTTTCGACGATTCGGGGATCTCGACGAACCGCGGCTCCGCGTCGATCTCGGGAACGCCCACCGAGAACACTTCCGCCACTTCCTCGCGGTTGGGGACGAGCGACGTGATCGGCTGGTCCGACCACACGACGAACGGGGTGATGACGTACCCGGAGCGGGTGACGTAGTCGTCGAGCCTGCCGAGCACCGCGGACGGCTCCACGTCGAGGCCGAGTTCCTCGTGCAGCTCGCGCCGGGCGGCGTCCTCGCCGGTCTCCCCCGGATCCACTCCGCCGCCGGGCAACGCGAACTGCCCCGGATGCGCACGCATCTTGCTCGGGCGCATGGTCAGCGGAACGGCCTGACCGTCGGCGCCATCGTTCATCACGGCGATCACGACCGCCGCGGACCGCCGATTCGTCGGGTCCACGATCCGTGGTTCGAACCGTGCCAGCGCGTCGGCGAGCCGTTCCCTGCTCAGTGCGTGCCCATTCACCATCACCCGACAGTATCGCCAGTCGCGGCGAAACCCACGCTCCGATCCCCCGCGTTTCGAACCCCGCGCCGGCCGTCAGCCGAGCAATTGCTGCCGGATCTCGTTCTTGAGCACCTTCCCCAGTGTGGAACGAGGCAGATCGGGCCAGACCAGGATTTCCTTCGGGGTCTTCACGCTGCCGATGCGCGCTTTCACGAACGCCGTGAGTGCGTCGGCCTCGATCGGTGTTCCGGCTCGGGACTGGACGACGGCGACGACACGTTCACCCCATTTCTCGTCGGGGAGCCCGATCACCCCGCAGTCCTGGATTCCGGGGTACGCCATGAGCGCCTGTTCCACCTCGACGGAATAGACGTTGAATCCGCCGGTGATGATCATGTCCTTGGACCGGTCGACGATGTACAGAAAGTTGTCGTCGTCGAGGTACCCGATGTCGCCCGTGTGATGCCAGCCGTGCGCCGACGCCTCCTGCGTCGCAACAAGATTCTTGTAGTACCCCGTCATGACGAGCGAGCTGCGCACGACCACTTCGCCTCGCTCACCGGCAGGCAGCAGCGTCCCCTGCCCGTCCATGATGGCGACGGTGACCAGCGGGGAGGGCCTGCCTGCGGAGCTCAGCCGGGCTGTCGCCACCGAGCCGTCGGCGTGGAAATGGTCTTTCGGCGCCATCGTCGCGATCATCATCGGCGCCTCGCTCTGCCCGAACAGCTGGGCCATCACGGGCCCGATCCGGGTCAGCGCTTCTTCGAGCCGGGTCGGCGAGATCGGTGCCGCGCCATACCAGAAGCATTGCAGCGAACTCAGGTCCGTCGTCGGCAGGTCGGCGTGGTCCAGCAGCATGTAGATCAGGGTCGGCGGAAGGAAGGTGTGGGTGACGCGGTCCCGGTCGATGTGCGCGAGGAACTGCCCCAGGTCGGGCGTGGGCATGATGACCACCTGTCCGCCGAGGGCGAGAATTGGAAAACACAGGACACCGGCCGCGTGCGTCAAAGGCGCGAGGGCGAGGTAGACCGGTCTGCCGTCGAACGGGTAGCTCATCAGGGTCAGCGCAGACATCGTCTCGATGTTCCGGCCGGTGAGCATCACCCCCTTCGGCCTCCCCGTCGTCCCGCCGGTGCCGACGATCAGTGCGAGATCGTCGACCGGCTCGACGTCGAGACGTTCGGTACCCAGCCAGTCGTCGAACGGGTGGGCGTACTCCTCGTCGCCGTCGAGACACACGAGCGTCGTCAGCAGCGGCAACTGCCGACGGATCCGATCGACCAAGGGCGCGAACGCCTTCTGGAAGATCAAGCAGCGACAGTCGAAGAGGGCGAGCAGGTCCCGATTCTCCGCCGCCTCGTTCCGCGGGTTGATCGGGCACCACACCGCCCCCGCCCGGCTGATCCCGAAGACGCACGAGAACGCGGTCGGATCGTTGCCGGACAGGACGGCCACCTTGTCACCGGCGGCGATCCCCGACCGGGCCAGCGCGGCCGCGACGCGCCGGCTCAGGTCCTGTACATCGGCGTACGACAGCGTCCGGTCACCCATCGTCAGGCACGGCGACGACGGACCGAGCGAGGCACCCTTGTCGAGGTAGTCGGTCAAACGCATGGTGCGGTTCTCCTCGAGGTCGCGGCCGGGACGATCAGCTCTGCACGGTGAGAACCGGCTCCATCACGAGGCCGAAGCTCCGCAGGACTCCCAGGAGTTCGCGATGCCCGAACGCCTGGCACGCCGACGCGAGACCCGTCCGCTTCGGAGGCTGCTGCAACAGGGAGTACGCGGCGTACGCCTGCAGGAGACCCGTCTGCTTGTAGTTGCAGTTGCCGTGGATGACACAGTGCGCCCGCCCCAGCGGCCCCGACGCGTACACGGAGTCGAGCGACGTGTTGACCCGTGGGTTCTCCCGCGGCGGCATTCCCGCCTGCACGGAGCCGGCGATCTCCGCGAGCGCCGCGTCCTGCTCGTCCGCGGGAAGGGTCTTGATCTGCTCCTCGACCATCTTCTGCGTCGCGACGACACCCTCCATCACGGAACGGTCGAACACGCCGCCTGCCGCCTTCACGTTCGCCACCCGTGGATCGTCCTTGAACCACACGGGATGGCAGGTGCCGCCCCACGGCAGCGCGAGGGCCATCTGGTGCTGCCCCGGCACCACGACCTCGAACGTGGTACCTGGGTCCCACTTCGCGTACCGGTTCTGTTCCAGGTAGTACCAGTCGGCTTTGAGGATCGTGAAGATCGTCTGCGTGGACGCATAGGTGGGAAAGCCCTTCCACAACACCAGGATGTCGAGGGTGTCCAATCCCGGCGTCTCCAGCGCGATGTTCGCGGCGATCTCACCGGTGGTGTACATCTGCGCGACACCGGGTGACAGCAGCAGACCCTTCTCCGCGAACTTGTCGCCGAACTTCGCCTGCACGTCCAGAACCCAGTCCTGCTCACCGGTCGTGTCGGTGTAGTGACAGCCCGCGGCGAGAGCCGCCTCGACGACGACGGCACCGTGCTTGATGAACGGGCCGACCATGTTACTGACAACCCTTGCGCCACTGAACAATTCCGTCAGGGCCGGGACGGTGTGCTCGACCTCGACCACCTCGTGGTCGACGGTGTCCAGGCCGGGAATCCGGTCGAGCACTTCCTGGATCCGCTTCTTGTCCCGGCCCGCGGCGACGAACGGAATGTTGAACTCGCGCAGGTATTCACACACGAGGCGCCCGGTGTATCCGGAGACTCCGTAGACGATGACGGGCTTCTTGTCGGTCATGAGATGCCTTTCGGTATGTGAGAAAAGTTCGGGAGATCGGTTACATGCCCATGCCACCGTCGACCGGCAGGCCGATTCCGGTGACGAAGCGAGCGGCGTCGGAGGCCAGGAAGACGACGGTGTCGGCGATGTCCGCGACCTCGCCGAGACGCCCGAGAGGCGTCAGGCCGATCACGTCGGCGACCGCGGCGTCGGCGCTGGGCCACAGTCCGAGCCGCTCCATGTCGGCGGCCAGCCCGAGTCCCATCTCCGTGGCGACCAGCCCGGGGTACACGCAGTTCACGCGGACGCCGTACCCGAGTTTGCCTGCCTCCTGGGCCGCGACCCGGGTCAGCCGGTCGACGGCCGACTTGGTGGCGGAGTAGCCGGCGATGCCCGGGAACGGGATGGTCGCGGCGACCGAGGAGACGTTGACGATCGCCCCGCCCGATCCCGCTGCGCCTCCGGGGCGCATCGCGCGCAGACCGTGCTTCAGACCGAGCGCGACACCGAGAATGTTGACCTCGCACATCCGGCGGATGTCGGCGGGATCGATGTCGACCACGAGTGACGAGATCTCGATGCCCGCGTTGTTGACGAGGAGGTCGAGTCCGCCGAGTTGCTCCACGGTGGCAGCGACGGCGCGCTCCCAGTTGCCGTCGTCGGTGACGTCGAGTTTCACGAATCCGGTGTCGACGCCGGACTTCGCGACGGAATCGGCAGTCGCGCGCCCTTCCTCCTCGAGGACGTCGCCGATCACGACCGCCGCACCGGCGTCGGCGAGGGCGGCAGCCATACCGGCGCCCAACCCCTTCGCACCACCGGTGACCAGCGCTTTCCGTCCTGCAAGATCACTGACGCTCATTCCGACCTGCCTTCGTACGGGACGATTCGCGGAAACCACGTCACGAGATCGAGTCCGCGATGTGGTGTGGATCACAGAGTATTCCACTTTGGACGACTGTCAAGAATTCTCTTGACGACTGTCAAGTTTTTGTTACACAGTCGTCAAGGAACGCGGGCTAGACTGATGCTCACCGTGCTGGACCGTGCGAGCCGAACAGGAAGAATGCCGTGACACCCGTCGCCGAGAAGAACGCCGATCGGGTCTCGCGCCGCCAGGTCGACAAGTTCGCCGAGCGCCGGGATCAGCTCGCCGAGGCCGCGTTGCAGACCCTCTCTGAACTCGGCTACGCCCGCACCAGTCTCCGGGAGATCGCCCAGAACTCCGAGTTCTCCCACGGCGTCCTGCACTACTACTTCAGCGACAAGGTCGATCTGATCACGCACTGCGTGCGGCACTACAAGGCCCGGTGCGTCACGCGATACGACGGGGTGGTCGCCACGGCGCAGACTCCCGAGGAGTTGAAGGCGGGATTCGGCCGGGTGCTGGTGGCTTCGCTCCGCGACGAGGCCACCATGCATCGCCTCTGGTACGACCTCCGCTCGCAGTCGCTGTTCGAGGAATCGTTCCGCGCAGACGTCGCCGCGATCGACAAGAGCCTCGAAAACATGATCTGGCGCATCGTGTCCCGGTACGCGGAGTTGGCGGGGCGCACGATCACCGTCGCCCCGGCCACCATCTATGCGGTCTTCGACGGACTGTTCCAGCAGAGCCTCGCGAAGTATCTGTCGGGGGACGACACGGCGGCGGACAACCTCGCGGACAACGTCGATCAGGTACTGGCGCTCGTCATTCCGGCACGGTAGGGCCGGTCACTTCTCGGCGG
>NZ_JBFUGT010000017.1:0-80308 GCF_056402775.1 Rhodococcus sp. P3_B8 | reverse complement strand
GTCTGAGTTCAGGACATGCAGGACAGTTGATGTCTCAGGACATCGAGGACACTGACGACCCGTGCCCGTGACAATCGGGCATGGGTGGAAAAGGGTTTTCGATGAATCCGGACATCGTGGCCGCGGTCTCGGCGGTCGCAGGCGGGGCACGGGTGAACGTGTCCCGCCTGTGCCGAGAGCAGGGCATCTCCCGCAATACCTTCTACGTCCTGGTGGGCAGGTTCCGCACCGAGGGCGCCGCAGCGTTCACCACCCGCTCGACCCGACCACACCACAGCCCCACCAGTACCGGACCCGAGGTGCGTGAGGCCATCGTCCGTGCCCGCAAGGAACTCGACGACGAGGGCTTCGACAACGGCCCGATCTCGATCGTGTGGCGCCTCGAAGCCCAAGGCCTCGACCCGACCCCGTCGCGCTCGACGGTGTACCGGGTACTGAAAGAGTGTGGCCAGATCGTTCCTCAGCCACGCAAGAAACCCCGTTCACGCCGCAGTTTCGAGTACTCCACCCCCAACGGGTGCTGGCAGATCGACGGCCTCGAGCACTATCTCGCCGACGGCACCGTGGTGTGCATCCTGCAGATTCTCGACGACCACTCGCGTCTGGACGTGTGCTCGTATGCCGCCCGGGCCGAAACCTCCGCCGACGCGTGGGCGGCACTGCAACGGGCGATGGACGGGCACGGGGTACCGGTGCACCTACTCTCCGACAACGGGCTCGCCTTCTCCGGGAAACGCCGGGGCGGGATGTCCGAGGTCGAACGCCACCTCGCCGCCCTCGGGACCGTGACGATCGCGTCCTCGGTCCGGCACCCGCAGACCTGCGGCAAGAACGAACGCGCCCATCAGACCCTGCGGAAATGGCTGGCCAAGCAGCCACCGGCGGCGACCCTGATCGAGCTGCAGTCCCAACTCGACACCTACCGGCAGCTCTACAACAACAGGCGCCACCAGGGCATCGACGGCATGACCCCGAACCAACGCTGGGACGCAACACATCCCGCCCACCCCAAACCCGGGCCGGCGGCACGATCGGGATGCACCACCCGCCCCGTCTCGAGCACCGGCGTGATCCAGTTCGACGGACTCTCGATCATCCTCGGCCGCCGACACAAGAACACCACCGCGACCCTCTACTGGCAGGGCGATCGTGTCGTCGTGATGATCGACGACACGACCGTCCGCACTCTTACACTCGACAGGACCACGCGTTACCAGAAACTGTCCTCAAAGTCCTGAGACATATCTGTCCTCCAAGTCCTGAGACATGACAGTGCGCCCGGGGGCGCATTCTCACTCACATGGGTTATCCACAGGCTGTGGAAAAAATGGTGGGAAGGGGCGGTTCCTGTCGGGGCGGGCCGACACCGTTCCGGGCATGGAAC
The DNA here is from genome assembly GCF_056402775.1 of Rhodococcus sp. P3_B8. Lineage (NCBI taxonomy): Bacteria > Bacillati > Actinomycetota > Actinomycetes > Mycobacteriales > Nocardiaceae > Rhodococcus > Rhodococcus sp. P3_B8. The sequence goes on along the minus strand of NZ_JBFUGT010000017.1, from coordinate 78,924 downwards.
ACGACTCATGGCAGACCATTCTCGACGCCCAGGACGGCGTCGTCACCACGGCACAGCTCCGGGCGCACGGCGTCAGTGCCACCGCACTCCGACATCGTGTGGTGTCCGGCCAGTGGCTGCGGGTGCTGCCGCGCGTCATCGCGGTCACCAACGGTCCGCTCACCCGTCCCATGGCCCTCTCCGCCGCACTCCTGTACGGCGGCCGGGCGATCCTGAGTCACCGGACCGCGGCCGAGGAATGGGGACTGCTCCGCGTCGACGACCCGTCGGCGCCGGTCCACATCACCGTCCCCTACAACTGCTCGGCGGTGAATCAGGGGCCGACGGTCCGCTCACCCGGCGGTCCGCGCCCCACCTCGGTCGGCAACGCACTCGTTCATGGTGGCGTCGTGGTCCATCGGTCCCGCGCATTCGAGCACATCTCGGTCCCGTTCCGCCTGCCACGGACGTCGTTGGCCGACACGGTGATCGACCTCGCGGTGTCCGAGGCCACCCCGCGGGAGGCGGCCCTCCGGTTCATCGAGGCCGCCACGAGTGGCAAGGTCCACGTCGAGGTGCTCCGGCGGAAACTCGAGGTCCGGCGTCCACACCGGTACGCGACCGACATCGCCGACGCCGTGACGCTGCTCGGCGACGGCGTTCAATCGGCCCTCGAACATCGTTACGCACTCGACGTCGAACGGGCGCACGGGCTGCCGAGCGGGAAACGTCAGATGCCGCACGTCGTGGACGGCCGGATTCTGTACGAGGACGTCGATTACAGCCCCATGGGTGTGCCGCTGATCGTCCGGCTCGACGGGCAGCAGTATCACAGCGCGCAACAGTCCCGCTTCCGTGACCGTCGGCGCGACAACGCGGCGGAGCTGGCCGACCGTCCACGGTTGGTCTACGGGTGGGAGGAGACGACCCGCGACCCCTGCGGTGTATTCGAGGAAGTGCGCCGGGTGTTGGTCCGCGAAGGATGGGCCGATAGGTCGCGCCGCTGTCCGGCCTGCCCACGTGAGTGAGAAAGAGTGCCCGGCCACTCTTTCTCACTCACCTGCGGAGGTGAGTGAGAAAGAGTACGGGACGACGCTTTGCCACTCACGTGCTCAGACGCGCAGGCGCTCCCGGCGCAACTGCGCGACCTCCGGCAGGTCGAGCGGGGCGAGTTCGTCGACGCCCAGCGCCCGCTTCAGGAGCAGGTCGGCGAGTTCGGGGTTGCGGGCGAGCGCGGGTCCGTGCATGTACGTGCCGATCACGGAACCCTGGACGACGCCTTCGAGTCCGTCCCCGACGCCGTTGCCGACGCCGTGCGTGACCCGGGCGAGACCGCGGGCGTCGGCGCCGAGTGTGGTTCCGCCGCGGTGGTTTTCGAACCCCGTGAGCGGCTGCGTCAACCCGTCCATCCGTGGTGTCGTGATCACTTCACCGATGGAACGGGTCGCCTGCGGGGACGTGGTGACGTCGAGCATCGAGACACCCTCGACGCGTTCGCCGCTCGACGTCTCGTACCAGTTGCCGAGCACCTGGATCGCGGCGCAGATCGCCAGGACGGGGGCGCCGCGTTCGGCGGCCTTCTGCAGTCCGGGGTACTTGGCGAGGTGCCGGGTGGCGAGGCGCTGCGCCGAGTCCTCGGCCCCACCGAGCGTGTACACGTCGAGGGACTCCGGGACCGGGTCGTTCAGCGTGATCTCGACGATCTCCGCGTCGTATCCGCGCATGCGCAGTCGCTGCCGGAGGATCAGGGCGTTGCCGCCGTCGCCGTAGGTGCCCATCACGTCGGGCAGCACCAGGCCGATGCGTACGGTCGAGTCAGGCATTGCGCGCCTCCTTCGCGATGGCGGTGTTCAGGTCGCGGAAGGCGGTGTAGTTGGCGAGCACCTCGACGCGTCCGGGCGGGCAGGACGCGATGGCCCGCAACGGGTTCGGGTCGAGCGTGTGCTCGACGCCGGCGTACGTGAGACGGACGGCCAGGTCGGTGCCGCGTTCGCCGGCCGCCACCACCTTGACGCCCTCGAAGTGCTCGAACCGCACGTCCCACAACCAGGACAGGTCCTCGCCGTCGGGAACCTGCCCGTTGACGGCGATCACGAGTCCGTCGACGGTGGGGTCGATCATCGACAGCGCTTCCTGCCAGCCGGCGGGATTCTTGGCGAGCAGCATGTGCACGGAGTGCGACCCGACCTCGACGGTGCTGTAGCGGCCCGCGACCTCCTGGACGGTGGCTGCCGCGGCGACGGCGTCCTCCGCCTTCGCGCCCATCGCGACCGCCGCGGCGACGGCCTGCGCGGCGTTGCCGCGGTTGGCGCGCCCGGGCAGGGCGAGTGTCATCGGGATCTTCAGACCGTCGGGCCCGTACAGGTTTTCGTCGTCCAGCCACCAGTCGGGGGTCGGGCGCGCGAAGTCCGAACCCGTGCTGCGCCAGTGCGAGCCCTCCCAGACGATGGGTTCACCGGTGCGCGGACAGCTGGCGGCGTCGCTGGCCCATCCGCCGCCCGCGGCGACCCAGACGACGTTCTTCGCGTCGTAGGCCACCGAGGTGACGAGGACGTCGTCGCAGTTGGCGATCACAACGGCCTCCGGGTGCGCGGCGACGCAGGCGCGGAGTTTGCGTTCGATCATGTTGATCTCGCCGACCCGGTCGAGTTGGTCGCGGCTGAGGTTGAGCAGCACCAGGGCCTCGGGGTTGACCGCGTCGGAGACGTGCGGGACGTGGAGTTCGTCGACCTCGAGGGCGGCGAGGGGCGCGTGGACGCGGGTGCTGAGCGCCGCGACGATGCCGGCGTCCATGTTGGCGCCATCCGCCTGCGTCGCGACCTCACCGAGGGTGGAGAGCGCCGCCGCGGTCATCCGGGTGGTGGTGGACTTGCCGTTGGTGCCGGTGATCACCGCGGTGCGCCGGCCTGCGCCGAGCTGCTCCATCAGTGTCGGGTCGATCTTCAGGGCGATCAGTCCGCCGATCATCGAGCCCTTGCCCCGGCCCGCCTTCTGCGACGCCCACGAGGCCGCCGCCGCTGCGCGCAGGGCGAGCTTGCCGCGCGTCGTGATCCCAGTTCCAGTACTCACTCCGCGAGTTTTGCACAGGGTCCGGTCAGACGCCGACTCGCGCGGGGGCAGGTGAGTGCGAAAGTGTGCTCGGACGCACCCTGCCACTCACCTGGGTGGCGGCGGCACCGGCGATGACGACGGCCCCGCCGATCAGCGACAGGACGCTCGGCTCCTCGTGCAGCACCAGCCAGGACGCCCCGATCCCGACGATCGGAACCAGCAGGGAGAACGGTGCGACCATCCCGGCGGGGTAGCGGCTGAGCAGTGCCGTCCACAGACCCGAGCCCGCGACCGTGCCGAGAATCACGATGTAGGCGAGGCCCGCGAGCGCGAGCGGGCCGGTGCCCTCCAGCGACGACGTCAGGGAGTTCCAGCCCGCGGACGGTCCCTCCACGCCGAGCGACAGCACCAGCATCGGCAGCGGCGGAATGACGCACATCCACAGCATCAGGCGCATCGGCTGGTCCGACGCGGCCTTGCGGTTGCCGATGTTGCCCACCGCCCACGACAGTCCCGCGAGCAGCGTCAGGGCCACCGGCAGCAGCGCGGCGTGCTGGGCGCGGTCCCAGCCGATGAGGGTCATTCCGGCTATCGCCACCAGTAGTCCGCACACCTGTGCCGGCCGCAGTCGCTCCCGCAGCAGGACCGCGCCGAGGACCACGGTGAACGGTGCGGACGACTGCAGGACCAGCGATGCCAGCCCGGTGGGCATGCCGACGTGCATGGCCCAGAACAGGAAGGCGAACTGGCCGACGCCGAACCCGAGGCCGTACACCAGCAGCCACTTCAGCGGGACCTGTGGCCGGGGAACGAACAGGATCACCGGGATCGCGATGACGAAGAATCGCAGCGCGGCGAAGAAGAACGGTGGGAAGTGATCGAGGCCCGCGCGAATGGCGAGGAAGTTGAGCCCCCACAGGACGACGACGGTGAGTCCGAGCAGCCGGTCGCGGGAGGTCATGCATTCCATCGTGAGGGCCGGAAATGATCAGGACAAGCGCATTAAAGTGCACTATCAATGTAGTTTTGCTACATGGATGCGACCCGGTTGCGCGTGCTGCGCGAACTGGCGGACCGTGGGACGGTGGCGGCGACCGCGCAGGCGTTGTCGATGACGCCGTCGGCGGTGTCGCAGCAGCTCAAGATCCTGTCGCGGGAGGCCGGGGTGACCCTGCTCGAACCCGCCGGCCGCCGGTTGCGGCTCACGGATGCCGGTCAGGCGCTCGTCGTCCGCGCCGACGACGTCGTGGCCGCCCTGGACCGTGCGGCGGCGGAGATGAGCGCCTACCGCGGTTCGCCGCGCGGGCGGGTGCGGGTGGCGCTGTTCCCGTCCGGCGCCGCGCTGCTGCTGCCCGGACTGCTGGACGCGCTCGAAGGCAGTGGGGTGGACGTGCAGGCGCGCGACGAGGACCTGCCCGCCGCCGCGGTGCCCACCCTGCTCGCCGATTACGACGTGGTGCTGACGCATCGCGACGAGCGGGCCCCGGACTCGTCCTCGCCGCGGGTGACGGCCGAACCGTTGATGCGCGAACCCATCGACCTCATCCTGCCGCCCGGCCATCCGCTCGCCGGACAGGATGCGGTCCGCCCGGACCAGTTGGCGGACGAGAGGTGGATCAGTGTGCGCGGCGGGTTCCCCGTCGACGACGTGCTGATGTCGGTGGCCGCCGCGACCGGTGTGCAGCCGCATGTGGTGATGCGCATCAACGACTTCCGGGTCATCGAGGAACTCGTCGCCGGCGGTCACGGCGTGGCCCTGCTGGCCCGCCATGCGGTGACGAGCCGCACGGTGGTGCAGCTGCCGCTCGCCGGGGTGCGGGCGGCCCGGATCTACGAACTGGCCCGGCGGCCGGCAGCCGACGACGTTCCCGCGGTGGCCACGGTGCTGCAGGCGTTCCGGGACGTCGCGGCACGGGTGCGGGACTGACCCCCGACAGCACGAAGGCCCGCACCGGGGCGGGCCTTCGACGGTGACGGTGCGGGGTCAGGCCAGCGCCTTGGCCTTCAGCGTCTCGTACTCCTGCTGTGTGATGGTGCCTGCATCGAGCAGGGCCTTCGCGTCCGCGATCTGCTCGGCCGAGGACTTGCCCGCCACGGAACGGATGTAGCTGTCCTGGGCCTGCTTCACCTCCTGCGCGGCCGCCATCGACCGCTGGGCCATGCCGTCGCTCTTGACGATGAGATACACCAGCGCGGTCAGCAGCGGGATGAAGAACAGGAAGATGATCCAGATGGCCTTCGCCCAGCCCGACGTCTTATGGTCGCGGAACAGGTCGGTGATGATGGAGAACAACAGGATCAGGTAGGCCACGAAGCCGAAGGTGACGATGATCACCCAGAGAAAGTCCCAGAAAGAGTCCATTGCAGCGCTCCATTCACAGTCGAATTCACTCTGCGCTGACTATCGCACCGGGCCGGGGCACCCGCGTCATCCGAAACAGGTGAAATGCGGCCGGTGCGGACTCCCCGCCCGCGGTGGCGGAAACGCCGAACGGCCGCGACACCGGTAGGTGCCGCGGCCGTTTGGGTGGGGACTACTTGCCTGCTTCGACCGCCCGGCGCATGCCGCGCTCGACCGCACCGATGATGTACGGACGCAGTTCGACGGCCGGGATGACGGCGTCGACGGAGCCGACCCGCTGAGCCCGCTGGATGTTGTGCACGGCCTCGAACTCGGCCGCGACCTCACCGAGCTTCTCGTTGCGCACCGCAGCCTGCTGGGCCGCCAACTCCACCCTCAGGTGAGCCTGCTGGGCGTCGTTCTGGGCGCCCGCCAGGTTGGCCTCGAGCTCCCGGATCGACGGGTCGGCGGCCACCCGAGAGTTGACCTCGCGGGTGAACACCACGGCCGCGGCGGGGGCACCACCGAGGACCGACGCGAACGAACCCTCGACCGCCAGCACCTCCATGTTGTCGTTCAGTGCTCCGGAGAACACCACGAACGCGCCACCGTGGTAGCGGGAGACGACGCAGAACACGATCGGGCCGTCGAAGTTGACGATGGCGCGGCCGATCTCGGCGCCGTACTCGAGCTGGATGTGCCGCAGCGAGTCCGGGGAACCGTCGAAGCCGGACAGGTTGGCCAGCACCACGAGCGGACGGCTGCCGCTGGCGGCGTTGATCGCCCGGGCCGTCTTCTTCGACGACTGCGGGAACAGCGTTCCCGCGGTCCACTGGTCGGGACCGTTGGCCGGCGACCATCCCTTACGGGCGATGGCCCGCGACTCGATGCCGATGACGCTCACCGGGTAACCGCCGAGGTGCGCGTCGAACACGACGGACGTGTCGGCGTCCGCCATGTCGGCCCACCGCTCCAGCACCGCGTGGTCCTGGTCGACGAGCGAACGCATCACCGTGCGAATGTCGAACGGCTTCTTGCGTTCCGGGTTCGTCTCCGCGGAGAAGATGTCGCCGACCGTGGTGAAGTCGCTGGACGGGTGGATGTGCGGGAAGGACCGCACGTCGCGCCCGATCGGGTCGCTGGTCTGCGCCCGACGCGGGAAGCGTTCTCCGGCAACGACGTACGCGTGGTCGTAGTGCGCGAACAGGATCTCGCACGCGGCGGGCAGGTTCGGCGCCCAGTACTGCGCCTCACCGTTCGGGCCCATCACGCGGTCGTAACCACCGATGCCGAAGTTGTCCTCGGCCGAGACGCCACCCGAGTAGTCGAGCGAGTTCTTACCGGTGAGCACCATGGCACTGTCCGGCGTCATGACGAGGATGCCCTTGGTGTGCATCAGCATCGTGGCTTCGGCGTTCCAGTACGGCTGCGCACCGACGTTGATGCCGGCCACGATCACGTTGACCTCGCCACCGTTCTGCGTGAACGTGATGAGGCGACGCAGGCCGCGGGACACCCAGTCCATGTTCTCGGTGCCGCTGTCCATGGAGATCGTCGCGCCGGACGACAGCGCGAACCACTCGACCGGGACACCCAGCTTCTCGGCCAGGTCCACACCGGCGACGAGGCGGGCGCACTCGGCTTCCGCGACGGTGCCGAGGGCCTTCGTCGGGTCACCGAAGAGCGCGACGCGGGTCATTCCCTCGGGATGCCGGTCGGTGCGGGCGGTGACCAGACCGACGACGAGGCCGGCCTTGTTCTGACCGTACGGACGCTCGACGGGAACCAGCTGGCCCGTCTCGTCCAGGTCGTGCTCGACGAAGCTGCCGTCGCGGCCGGTGAGCAGCGGGATCAGCTCGTACGGGTAGACGGTGCCGCGGGCACGTGAGCTGCGGACCTTCTGCGTGTACGCGTCGAGCGGCTGCAGCGGCTCGGTCGGCGGTTCGGTGACCTTGACGACCACGCCGGCACCGGTGCGGTAGGAGAAGCGCAGAGCCTTCTCCCGCGACTCCGTGCCGGGCTCGCCCTGGAGCCGGGCGATCACGGTGATCTCCTCGAGTCCGGCGCCCGCGGTGAGCGGTGCCGCGACCCGGGCGAACGCCTCGAGGTCCTCGACCGGGACGTCGATCTTCGGCCACACGTACAGCACGACGCGGTTGGCGTCGAGCTTGCGCTTGCTGCCGCGCGTGGCCTGCGCCCGGCGGATGCCGTCGAGGCACGACTGCAGGACGCGTTCCGCGGCGGGAACGCCGATGACCTGGCCGTCCTCGTTGCGGACCGGCGTGATGTCGCGGATCTCGGCGAGCGCGATGAGGCGTTCGTCGGTGGGGTTGTCGCGCGAGACCAGGTTGAACAGGAACGTGTCGGCGACCGCGGGGAGGCGGGTGCCGTCGAAGTTCTTCAGGCGCCACAGGTCGAGTCGCTGGCCGGTGAGCGGGTGCATGTCCCGGATCAGCTTCTCTTCCGCGAGGACACCTGCGTCCGGGCGGTACGTGAACTTGCGGACGTCCACGTCGGTTCCGCCGAAGACGGACACCGTGACCCGGCGGCAGGTCGCGGCCAGCGGCAGCGCCGTCAGCGCCTTCCGCAGGTCCTCGGACATCGTGTTCGGGTCGGCGGGCGGTGCGGTCCACGACAGGTAGAGGTCGAGGACGAGGTTCTCGGGGTTCTCCGAGGCGACGGCACCGATCTCGTCGAGCGCACCGGGCAGTTCGGCGTACTCGGCGACGGCCGACACCAGGTTGAGGCGCTCGCCGAGCAGATCGAAGTTGCCGGTGACGAAACGCCGTCCGTTGCGGTCGAAGGACGTGACGTTCTCGAGCGTGCGGATGTCGTAGTAGCGACGGGTGACGACCTCGAGCAGCGGCCCGACGGTGGTGCTCTTGCGTGCGATCCGCTGCCCGAGGAGCTCGGTCAGCGACTGCGGGGTGGCGACCAATGCCTCGAGGCGTTCCTGGTAGTCGACGGCGTCGGGACGCTCGGCGAGGTACTCGAGGCTGCCGCGGACACCGTCGTAGACCTGCTCGCGGGCCTTGCGGATCTGCGGCTCGTCGAAGAACCGGAACCGCACGTTGCGGGCGACGTTGCCGATCACCGGGTAGCGGACCTGGGTGGCGATGATCAGCCGGTCCAGGACCTCACCGAGTCCGCTGGGTGCGCGGCCGGGAGCGTTCTTTTCGTTCAGCCACCGATCGAGCAGGGCGGCGATGACGGGAACCTGGTTGTCCATGCGCTGCTGCGCGAGGAACAGGCGGTAGACCGCCTCCTCCAGCTCTGCGGTGCGCTCGAGGTCGGTGACGTCGTAGTGACGCAGCGCCCGCGACAGCCGGGTCGTGAACGACTCGGGCAGGCCTTCGAGCTCGACGTCGAGAGTGTGGAGGTAGGTGTGGAAGTGCTCGCGCGGGCTGTGGACGCGCTCGTCACCGTCCTCCTCGGCTGCGGTCGGACGGTTACGTCCGATCTCGCAGATGTCCGCGAACGTGTTCAGCAGGGCGAGTTCCGCCTGCACGAGATCCGGGTCGCCGGCGATCTCGGCGCGCAGCTTCTCGTAATCGGCGAGGAGAACACCGGCCCGCTTCGCGCTGACGTCGTAACCGGTGAGCAGTGCGGCGAGTGCGTCGATCTGCTCGAGGGCATCGGCCCGGGTGTTCCCGTGCGAAGCGGGAGAACCGAGATCGAATTCGACGCGAGGCGACTTCGGAGCGGTGGACTCCTCGGAGCTCTCCTCGACGCGCAGCAGTGCCGTTCCGGCGTCGACCTGGGAGTTGACCATGGCGAGAACTTCCCGCACCCGGCCTGCGACGGGGGCGCGGACCGCGGTCTCCATCTTCATGCTCTCGAGGACGACCAGCGTGGCGCCGACCTCGACCTCGTCGCCGACGGACACGGGCACCGCGACCACGACTGCGGGAGCCGGTGCGCGGACGACGCCGGCCTCGTCCTGGCTGATCTGGTGGCTGATGCCGTCGACCTCGACGAGGTACTGGGCGCGGCCTGCGACCGAGACGACGTGGTGGCGGCGGTCGCCGATCACCAGACGGCTCTCGAACTCGCTGAGGCGGTCGACCTCGACCTCGGTCTCGGGGGCGTCCCCGTCGACGCGGTAGGTGTGGGCGCCGACCTGCGTGACAGTGAGTCCGTAGGCCTGGCCCTGGTAGCTGAGCTCCACCTTGCGGCCGATGGCGTGGCCGGCGCGGGGGCGTCCACCGCGAGCGGACGACAGGAACGCCTCACGCTCGAGCTTCTCCTCGGCGTCGTAGACGTCGATGGCGGCGGCGATCAGGGCGACGTCCGCGGTCCGGGACGGGACGTTGGAGTTGCCTGCGTCGGTGCGGTCCAGCCAGCCGGTGTCCGCGGACGCCGAGATGACCTCTTCGCGGTCCAGCAGGTCCAGCAGGAACGACTTGGTGGTGGTGCCGCCCTGCAGCACGACCGTGGTCTCGCGGAGCGCGGTGCGCAGACGCGCGAGCGCCTCGGAGCGGTCGCGACCCCAGGCGATGACCTTGGCGACCATCGAGTCGTAGTCGGGCGGGATGACGTCGCCCTGGGCGATGCCGGTGTCGACGCGGAGACCGCTGCCGAGCGGGAACTTGAGCAGCTGCACGGCGCCGGGCGCGGGAGCGAAGCCGTTGGCGGCGTCCTCCGCGTTGAGGCGGGCCTCGACGGCGTGACCGAACTCGGGCGGGCAGTCGCCGACCAGCGGCTCACCGCTCGCGACGAGGATCTGCAGCTTCACCAGGTCGATGCCGGTGGTGGCCTCGGTGATGGGGTGCTCGACCTGCAGGCGGGTGTTGACCTCGAGGAAAGTGAACGTCTTCTGCTCGGGCTGGTACAGGTACTCGACCGTGCCGGCGCCGCGGTAGCCGGCGGCGCGCACGAGCTCTGCGGAGACGGTGCGCAGGTGGTTCGACTGCTCGGCGGTGAGGAGCGGGGAGCTGGACTCCTCGATGACCTTCTGGTTCTTGCGCTGGATGGAGCAGTCGCGCACACCGGGAGCCCAGACGTTGCCGAAGTTGTCGGCAATTACCTGTACCTCGACGTGGCGTGCGTCGGTAACCAGTCGTTCGATGAACACGACGGGGTCGCCGAAGGACCGCTGGGCCTCACCCTGGGTGCGTTCGAGCGCGAGTTCGAGTTCGTCCTCGGACCACACCTTGCGGATACCGCGGCCACCACCACCGGAGCGGGCCTTGATGATGAGCGGGTAGCCGATGGCCTGGGCGTGACGGCGGGCGTCGGCGCGGGTGGCGACGGGGCCGCCGCTCCACGGCGCGACCGGGACCTCCACCTTCTCCGCGAGGAGCTTGGCCTCCACCTTGTCGCCCAGCAGGCGCATCGCTTCGGCGGGCGGGCCGATGAACGTGATGCCGAGCTGCTCGCAAACCTCGACGAACGCGGGATCCTCGGCGACGAAGCCCCAGCCGACCCACACGGCGTCGGCCTTGCTCTCGCGCAGCGCGCGGGCCAGCTCGGCGTGATCGAGGTAGGCGGTGCCGGTCTTGACTGTGCGCAAGCACACACCCTCGTCGGCCTGCCGAACGAACATCGCGCGGCGTTCCGCCTCGGTGTGCAGTGCGATCGTGCGGATGCCGTAGTTGTGCTCGGCGTTCAGTTCGCGCACCGCACGAATCAGGCGGACCGCCGCCTCGCCGCGGTTGACTATCGCTATTCGCTTGAACATCTGTTATCGCTCCGTTTCCGTAAAACTCATTGATCCGCAGAGTGTTTCGATGGCCAAGGCCATGTCCGCCGAGGACTGGGTGCCGCCTTCGCGGACACGTGCACCCCTGCACAACCCACTTGACTAACTCCAGGGGCGCCCCGAACGCGATCGTCGGACCTGCGCCATTGCGGGTCCGCTGCTCGGGGAATGCGAGCATAACGTCGAAAATATGTACCCGCGCGTAACTTCTGCGAGGCCCCGATCGGCTTGTCAAGCGTTCAAGGACTTGCGTGTCGACCCTACGAGAGAGTAATAACGCCGGAATTCCGTCGAACTGGGCGTCCTCCGTCGAGGTATCTGCAACGCTTTGTCACAGAGTCGTTTTCGTCCGGTTCCTCGAGAAGCTCTCGGGGAAGGGAACTTTCACGCGGATGTTACTGACGGTTTACCTTCGGGTCGGCGGACGCCGGTTCGGTCGCGTGCGCCACTGCGCCCCGCACACCCACGTGTGCCTCGCGGTGCATTCGGTCGACCATGTGCGGATAGTGCAGTTCGAACGCCGGCCGCTCGGAGCGGATGCGCGGCAGCTCGGTGAAGTTGTGCCGCGGCGGCGGGCAGGTCGTCGCCCATTCGAGCGAGTTGCCGAAACCCCACGGGTCGTCCACCGTGACCACCTCGCCGTAGCGGTAGCTCTTGAAGACGTTCCAGACGAACGGCACGGTCGACGCGCCCAAGACGAACGCGAACACCGTGGAGACCGAGTTGAGGACGGTGAAGCCGTCCGAGGGCAGGTAGTCGGCGTAGCGGCGCGGCATCCCCTCGGCGCCGAGCCAGTGCTGGACGAGGAACGTGCCGTGGAAACCGGTGAACGTGGTCCAGAAATGCCATTTGCCGAGACGCTCGTCGAGCATGCGGCCTGTCATCTTCGGGAACCAGAAGTAGATGCCCGCGTATGTGGCGAAAACGATCGTCCCGAACAGCACGTAGTGGAAGTGGGCGATCACGAAGTAGCTGTCGGTGACGTGGAAGTCCAGCGGCGGGCTCGCGAGGATGACGCCGGTGAGGCCGCCGAAGATGAACGTGATGAGGAAGCCGAGCGAGAACAGCATGGGGGTCTCGAACGTCAGCTGCCCTTTCCACATGGTGCCGATCCAGTTGAAGATCTTCACCCCGGTGGGCACCGCGATGAGGAACGTCATGAACGAGAAGAACGGCAACAGCACCGCGCCCGTCGCGTACATGTGGTGCGCCCACACGGCGATCGACAGGGCCGCGATGGCGATCGTCGCGTAGACGAGCCCGCTGTACCCGAAGAGCGGTTTGCGGCTGAAGACCGGGAAGATCTCCGACACGATGCCGAAGAACGGCAGCGCGACGATGTACACCTCCGGATGGCCGAAGAACCAGAACAGGTGCTGCCACAGCAGCACGCCGCCGGTGGCCGGGTCGTACAGATTGCCGCCCAGGTGGCGGTCGACGAACAGCCCCATCAGCGCCGCGGTGAGGATCGGGAACGCCACCAGGATCAGGATGCTGGTGATGAATATGTTCCACGTGAAGATCGGCATCCGGAACATGATCATGCCCGGGGCTCGCAGGCAGATGACGGTGGTGATCATGTTGACCCCGCCGAGGATGGTGCCGAGACCGGACAGCGCCAGCCCCATGATCCACAGATCGGCGCCGACACCCGGCGCATGCAGCGCGCTCGTCAGCGGCGAGTATGCCGTCCAGCCGAAATCCGCGGCACCGCCGGGGGTGATGAAACCCGCGATCGCGATCGTGCCGCCGAACAGGAACGCCCAGTAACTGAACGCGTTGAGACGGGGGAACGCGACGTCGGGGGCGCCGATCTGCAGCGGCAGGATGTAGTTGGCGAACCCGAACACGATCGGCGTCGCGTACAGCAGCAGCATGATCGTGCCGTGCATCGTGAACAGCTGGTTGTACTGCTCGTTCGACAGGAACTGCAGACCCGGGACGGCGAGTTCGCCGCGGATCAGCAGGGCCATCAGACCGCCGGCCATGAAGAACGCGAACGACGTGATCAGGTACAGAATCCCCAGGTCCTTGGGATCCGTCGTCGTGATCATCTTGTAGAAGAAGCTGCCCTTGGGGCGGCGCCGGGCCGGATACGGGCGGACCGGAAGATGCTGTTGAAATGCCAGATTCACGACGCCCCCCGAAGGGTCCGAGGCGGTTCGGGTCCGGTGTGGACTCCGTTACCAGGGTAGTCACCCGACGCCCGGAGGGAGCCGCTTTCCGGGGCCGGAAACGACGCTACCGCAGGTGCGCGTGGTGCGCGCCTGCGGCAGCGAGGGTCGGGAAGCGGTCAGTGCGCGCGGTTGACCGCCGACACCACGGCCCGCAGCGACGCGGTAGTGATCGACGTCGCGATGCCCACACCCCAGACCACGGTGTTCCGTCCGTCGGGAGCGGTCACCGCGCACTCGACATACGCGGCCGCCTGGGCGTCGTCACCGGCCGACATGGCGTGCTCGGAGTAGTCGAGAACCCGCACGTCGAAGTCGATCGTGGCGAGCGCGTCGACGAACGCGGCGAGCGGGCCGTTGCCCGAACCCGAGATCTCGTGCTCCTTGCCGTCGACCTTCACGGTCGCGGTGATGGAGTCGGTGCCGCCGTCCTCCTCGGACGCCGTGACCTTCTGCTTCATCCGCTCGAGCGGCGTGATCGGAGCCAGGTACTCCTCGTGGAAGACGTCCCACATCTCCTTGGGCGACACCTCGCCACCCTCGCCGTCGGTGATCCGCTGGACGGCCTGCGAGAACTCGATCTGCAGGCGACGCGGCAGCACCAGCCCGTGATCGGCCTTCATGATGTACGCGACGCCGCCCTTGCCGGACTGCGAGTTGACGCGGATCACGGCCTCGTACGTGCGGCCCACGTCCTTGGGGTCGATCGGCAGGTAGGGCACCGCCCACAGGATGTCGTCGACGTCCGCGTCCTGCGAGTCGGCGTCGAACTTCATGGCGTCCAGACCCTTGTTGATCGCGTCCTGGTGGCTGCCGGAGAACGCGGTGTACACGAGGTCGCCGCCGTACGGGTGGCGTTCGTGGACGGGCAGCTGGTTGCAGTACTCGACGGTGCGGCGGATCTCGTCGATGTTCGAGAAGTCGATCTGCGGGTCGACGCCCCGGGTGAACATGTTGAGTCCGAGCGTGACCAGGCAGACGTTGCCGGTGCGTTCACCGTTGCCGAACAGACAGCCCTCGATGCGGTCGGCGCCGGCCTGGTAGCCCAGCTCGGCGGCGGCCACGCCGGTGCCGCGGTCGTTGTGGGGGTGCAGCGACAGGATGACCGAGTCGCGGCGGGCCAGGTTGCGGTGCATCCACTCGATGGAGTCGGCGTACACGTTGGGCGTCGCCATCTCGACGGTGGCGGGCAGGTTCAGGATCACCGGGTTCTCCGGCGTCGGCTGCAGCACCTCGGTGACGGCGTCGCACACCTCCTTGGCGTACTCGAGTTCCGTGCCGGTGTACGACTCGGGGGAGTACTCCCAGCGCCACTGCGTGTCGGGGTATTTCTTCGCCTCTTCGAGGGCCAGGGTCGCAGCGTCGGTCGCGATCTTCTTGATCACGTCGCGCTCGGCCTTGAACACCACCCGGCGCTGCAGGATGGACGTCGAGTTGTAGAAGTGGACGATCACCTTGTTCGCGCCCTCACAGGCCTCGAACGTGCGCTTGATCAGTTCCGGCCGGGACTGCGTGAGTACCTGGATGGTGACGTCGTCCGGAATCGCGCCGTCTTCGATGATCTCGCGGACGAAGTCGAAGTCCGTCTGGCTGGCCGACGGGAAGCCGACCTCGATCTCCTTGTAGCCCATCCGCACCAGCAGTTCGAACATGCGGCGCTTGCGGGCGGGGCTCATCGGGTCGATCAGCGCCTGGTTGCCGTCACGGAGGTCGACCGCACACCACTGCGGCGCGCGGTCGATGATCTTGTCGGGCCACGAGCGGTCCGGCAGCGACACCGGCTCCACTTCCTCGGAGAAGGAGCGGTAACGGAACGTCGGCATCGACGAATTCTTCTGCGTGTTCCACTCAGGCTGATCGGAGGGAGCAGGCTTGGAAGGCGGCGTGATGGTGCGCGTTCCGGATGTAAAGGCGTCAGCGGGGGACATGGGATTGATCTCCAGGTTCGATGTGGACTTTCTGAGTCCAACGGCTGTGTCGACCGGCGCACGAGAAACCCCGCGACGGGAAGCCAGTCTGGATCAGACCCCGTCGCGGCAACCAAGGAGGAGTGCGCGCTGCATACTCAGCACTGTACTCCGGGCACCATCGTTCGCGTGCCGGGGTTCGAAGTCCGAGTGAGGAGACAGCGGTGGGCCGCAGCGCGACGGTGACATCACCGCTGGTGGCCGCACTTTTTGCGGTACTGCTCACCTCCTGTGCCGGGGTGGTCGAGGGGGCGCCGAGCGTGGCGGGGGTCGGCGAGCCGATCTACGGACTGCCCGTCAGCGATCACAGCCGCGTCGAGTTGGCCGTCGCCGCCGCGGCCCGCGACATCGCCCCGTGCTCCCTGCTCGACGAAAATCTGGTCGCCTCGCTCGGGCAGGTCACCGCGTTCGGTCCCGTCGGCGATCTGTCGACGTGCCACGCCGAGGTGGTGCCTCCCCGCGGCACGCCCGCCAACCCCGTCTGGGTCGAGGTGGCGGTGGGCGAACGCGAACCCACGGAAGAAACCGGTGCGGGCGAGGCGACGTCGGGAATCGAGGTGCGTCCCGCGGTCGGCGCACTCCCGGGCACGTGCACCCTCTACTTCGCGCTGCCCCCGGTTCCGGGAGTGCCGGACGACGCCACCGCCCCGGGGCGCTGGGGGCACGTGTCGTATCTCGACGGGGCGGGCGGAACGGGTGACTCCGCCGGCGGCGACGACTGCGCGGAGGCCCGCACGGTGCTCGGATCGATCACCGGCAGGCTGCGCACCCCGGTGCCGGTGCGTTCGGATATCCCTCTCGCGCAGCAGGATCCGTGCAGGGTGGTCGAGAAGATGTCCGGACGGGGCGTCGAGACGTTCACCCCGGGCAGCCGTCCCTACGAGTGTCTCCTCACTCTCCGCGGCGGCGACGCGGCGTCCGTGCAACTGGCCCTGTCGCCCGAACCGTCGCAGACCGGCGGCCCCGAAGCGGTCGAACTCGACGGCAAGACGTTCACGTACTTCCGGGACGCACGCGAATGCCACTACTACTTCTACCCGGGCGCGGTGTTCGACACGAACCTGCCGTCGAGTCCGGTGAGCGAACGGGACAAACGCACCAATCGGCTGACGGCGTCCGTGGCGGCGTCCGCGCCTAGCTGCGACGACGCGGAAACGCTGGTGCTCGCCGCGGCCGAAATGTTCGACTACTGACATGAACACACAGGTCGATGTCGCCCGGGCCTACCTGGACGCGTTGCTCAGCCACGACGGCAACTCGGTGCCCATCGAGCCGCGCGCCGTGCGCTACGAGGTGGGGCTGAAGACGGCGTTCTCCGGAAATCACCTGCGCCGAAGCCTGTCCGGCGGCCCCCAGTACCGGGTGATCCGGGCGATCCGCGACTGTGTGTGGACGGTCGACGGCGACGACGTCACCGTCGACTACCTCCTCGACGCCGGACTGTTCGGCCGCACCCTCGTGACGGTCCGGGTGGTCGAGACGTTCCGRATCCCGCAGGACGACCTGCGTATCCACCGCATCGACGCGAAGATCCGGCGCCCCTGATCAGGGGCGCCGGACCGTCTGTCGCGCATTATCTTCCGCACGTGAGTGGCATTGTGTGCCCGGGCACGCTTTGCCACTCACGCGGGGTCAGTCGAGCGTTTCGTGCGCCGCGGGAACGGAACCCAGGCGGCCGGCCTGGAAGTCCTCGAACGCCTGCAGCACCTCGGCCTTGGTGTTCATGACGAACGGTCCGGCCATCGCGACCGGCTCGCGGATCGGCTTGCCGCCGAGGAGGAACACCTCGAACGACTTCGTCCGCGAATCCTGCGTGTCGGCCGCGGCGATCGTCAGCGTGTCACCGCGTCCGTAAACAGCCGTCTGCCCCATTCGGATCGGACGTCGCTCCGAACCGACGAGCCCCTCACCCGCGAGGACGTAGGCGAGCGCGTTGAACTCGGGGTTCCACGGCAGCGTCAGGCTCGCGCCCGGTGCGATCGTCGCATGCACGAGGCTGATCGGCGTGTACGTGGACCCGGGACCCTGGTGTCCGTCCACGTCACCGGCGATCACGCGAACGAGCGCGCCGCCGTCCGACGAGGACAGCAGGGCCACCTTCTGGCCGGTGATGTCCTGGTAGCGGGGCGCGGCCATCTTGTTGTCGCGCGGCAGGTTCACCCACAACTGGACGCCGTGGAACAGGCCACCGCTCATCACCAGGTGCTCGGGCGGGGTCTCGATGTGCAGGATGCCGCCACCCGCGGTCATCCACTGGGTGTCGCCGCCGCCGATGGTCCCGCCGCCGCCGTTGGAATCCTGGTGCTCCATGATGCCGTCGATCATGTAGGTGACGGTCTCGAAGCCGCGGTGTGGATGCCACGGTGTGCCCTTGGGTTCACCGGGTGCGTAGTCGACCTCACCCATCTGGTCCATGTGGATGAACGGGTCGAGGGCGGGCAGGTCGATCCCCGCGAACGCGCGGCGCACCGGGAAGCCTTCGCCCTCGTATCCGACGGGTGCGGTGGTGAGCGAACGGACCGGGCGGTCGACGGCGCCGGGAGCGGGTGCGTCGATACGCGGCAGGGCAAGGATGTTGTCGACCGTCACGGCAGGCATGGGGTGTCTCCTCGTACTCAGGTAATTGATTGTTCAACTACTTCATGGTGTGTAACACCCGCTGCGTCCAGGTATTCCCACAGGGGCGGCTCCGCCGCCCGTGCGCCTTTTTGGTAGCTGCAACAACCAGAAAGGCGCACGGGCGCGAAGCGCCTACTGCCTACTAGTTGAGGACGTTCTCGTGATCGGGGCAGTACCGCGTGATCGCGCCGATGATGTACGGGTAGACGCCGTCGTTGGTGAGCATCGGCGTCCACTCCTCACGCACCCGATCGAGGGGCTTGCCCGCGTCGAGGGCGGTGCAGATCTCGCCGGCCTGATGGACCGCCAGGTCGTCGTCGGTGACGGTCTGGTTGTTCGCACGCAGGTAGGCCAGGTAGTCGGCGGCCGTCTGCGGGTCGTCGGCGACCGAGAACACGCGGCTGCCGGGGGCGGTGGCGGCGGTCGTCCTCGCCGCAACGGACGCCGAGGCGGAAGTGGTCTCGGATGCGGCGGTGTCGCTGTCGCCACCGCAGGCGGTGAGGATTGCCGCGGAGCAGACGGTGAGGGCGGTCAGAGCAAGGGTGCGGCGCATGGGGCGTGTGATTCCTTTCGAGGCCTGTGACGGCGACGATCGTATCGCCTGCGGGGCCGGTGTTCCCTGCGGCGATCACCCGCACTGTTTCGGGTCAGAGACCGCGATCGATGAGGTCGAGGATCTCCTCACTCGTCGCGGCGTGAATCTTGTCGACGGCGGCCGCATGCGCATCGTCGGACGTGCCGACCTCGGCCAACAGGCTTCCCAGGCGCTGTGCGATGGCGGACCGCGCCTCGCTGTCCTCGCCGAGTTCGGCGATGGTCGCGCGCAGCCGGTCGACGTCGGCCAGGGCGACGGACATCGGGTCCGGGACGAGTTCCGAGCGCAGGAACTCGGCGACCGCGCGAGGACTCGGGTGGTCGAACACCATGGTCGGCGGCAACCGCAGACCCGTGGCGGCACCGAGATGATTGCGGAGTGCCACGGCCGCCAGCGAATCGAAGCCGAGTTCCTTGAACGCCTGGTCGGGGTCCACCGAATCCGACGCGTCGTAACCGAGCACCGTCGCTGCCCCGCCCCGCACCAGATCGAGCATCAGGTGCCGCTGCTCGGGGATCGACCGGTCGGCGAGGCGCTGCGCCCAATCCGACGGCCCGGCCCCGCTCGCGGTCACGACCGCGTCCGACCCCGCGGCGTGCGGGCGCGATTCCCGGATCAGGCCACGCAGCGGGGCGGGAACGTACGGTGCGGCCGAACCCGAGTGGTCGAACCGTGCGGCCGCGACCGTGGGCGCACCGGCAGCCAAGGCGCTGTCGAAGAGGGCCAGGCCGTCGGCCGCGGGCATGGGAATCATTCCGCTGAGGCGGGCGCGGGCGAGGTCGATCGCGCCGAGGTTGTCGGTCATGGCGCTCGGTGTCGCCCACATGCCCCACGCGATCGAGAGCCCGGGCAGCCCGAGGGCGTGGCGGTGATGGGCGAGTGCGTCGAGGAACATGTTCGCGGCCGCGTAGTTCGCCTGCCCGGGAGCTCCGAGGACGCCGGCGAGCGACGAGAACAGGACGAACGCCCGCACGTCGCTGTTCGCGGTCAGCCGGTGCAGGTTCCAGGCCGCGTCGACCTTCGGTCGCAGGACCGCATCGAGCCGCTCGGGGGTGAGCGACGCCAGTGTGCCGTCGTCGATCACGCCGGCCGCGTGAATCACCGCCGTGAGTGGGTGTTCGGGCGGTATCCCGGCCAGCAACGCGGCGACCGCCGACTCGTCCGAGGTGTCGCAGGCAACGATGTTCACCTCGGCACCCAGACCGCTCAATTCGCTGGACAGTTGGTCGCTGCCCTCGGCGTCGGGTCCGCGCCGGCTGGTCAGCAGCACGTGCCGTGCCCCGTGCTCGGTCACCAGGTGCCGGGCTACGAGAGATCCCACCGTGCCGGTGCCGCCGGTGACGAGGACGGTGCCGCCCGGATCGAACGGTGTCGGTTCGTCGACGGCGGGCATGCGCCGCAACCGCGGTGCGCGCAAGGTGCCGTTCCGGGCCGCCAATTGCGGTTCTCCGCTCGCCAGCGCCGACGTGATCGCGGCCTCGGCGTCGGATTCGTCGTCGAGGTCGATCAGCACGAACCGGTCCGGGTTCTCGTTCTGTGCGGAGCCGACGAGACCCCACACGGCTGCGGCCGCGAGGTCAGGACGGGCGTCGTGGTCCTGCCCGTCGTCGGTGACCATGGCGTTGCGGGTCACGATCACGAGCGGACTGTCGGCGACGGCCTCGTCGTCGAGCCACTCCTGAAGCAGCCGCAGTACCCGAGCGCACAGGTCGTGCGCCGCGTCCGGACCGTGGTCGCCCTCGGTCGCACACCCGACCAGCACCGTCCACGGACGCAGATCGTCGTCGTCCGGCCGGGACTGCATCGCGGTCCGCAATGTCTCGAGGTCGGGGTAGCCCGGGAACGTCGAACCGACACCCGGGTCGCCGAACCCCTCGGCGTCGAGCACGACCGCCGGTCCGAGGGGCCGTTCGGACGAGGCCACCTCCACCGGGATCCAGGCCGCCCGGTGCAGTCGAAGGGACGGCGACCGGCCTGCGCCATCTCCGTCGACCGCCCTCTGCGCCACCTGCAGGGCATCGACGGTCAGCACCGGCTCACCGGCGGGGTCGACGGCGGCAACGCGATACCGCCCGTCCTCGCCGGGGGTGAATCGGGCGGTCATCGCCTCCGCGCCGACGGTGTGCAGACGGATCCCCGACCAGGTCAGCGGCCAGCCGTCCCACCCGAGGAGGGGTTCGATCGCCGCCTGCAGCAGCTCCGGATGGATGCCGAATCCAGTCGTGTCGGTGCCGTCGTCGAGGCGCACCTCGGTCTCGGTGTCGCCCGGGTCCTGCTGCGGCACAACGGCGGCGGGGCCGACGACGTCGTCGATCGTCGCCGAAGCGTTCCGAACCCAGCTGTCCGGGCCGTCGGTGTCACCCGACTTCGACGAGATCGTGACGGTGCGAGCGCCGTCGGTGCCGGGCGGCGACACCAGTACGCGAATCGAGGCCAGTCCCGACGGCGGGAGGACGAGCGGGTGGTCCAGCGTGAGTTCGTCGATGTGGTCGAGACCGACGTGGTGGGCCGCGTGCAGGGCGAGTTCGATCGGCACCGCCGGCAGCAGTGTTTTCGCTGCGCCGGTCGCCGGCCGGTCGCCGTCGTCGATCGTCGGTGGCACGAGCCATGGATCCCGGTGCAGGGACAGCTGTCCGGTGAACAGGGTCGCGTCGTCGTCGAGGGTCACCGCGGCACCGAGCAGCGGATGATCGGCCGGGGTCAGACCCAGCTCGGTCGGGTCGCCGGTATGTCGGGTGGACGCCGTCGGCCAGTAGGAACGGCGCTGGAATGCATAGGTGGGCAAGGCTACTCGGCGGCGACCGGGCAGTACCCGATCCCAGTCGATCGTTGCGCCCTGCACGTAGGCGGCAGCGACCGCTTCGATGATCCCGTGTGTTTCGTCCCCGCGCCCGGGCAGCGTGGCGATCGTGTTCGGGACGACCTCGGCGGCCAGTGCCGCCAGCGCCGCGCCCGGGCCGACTTCGACGAGGCGGGTGACGCCGAGTTCGTCGAGGGCGCCGACGCCGTCGTGGAAACGCACCGCGTGCCGGATGTGCCGGGTCCAGTACTCCGGGGACATGAGTTCGTCGGCGGTGGCGACGCGGCCGGTGACGTTGGAGACGACCGGAATCTTCGGCGGCTGCGCCGTCAGCCTCGCCACCACGGCGGCGAACTGGTCGAGGATGGGGTCCATCAGGGTCGAATGGAAGGCCCGCTCGACCCGCAGACTCGTGGTCTTCAGTCCGGCGGCGGACAGTTCGGACGTGACGGCGTGCACGTCGCGTTCGCTGCCGGCGAGGACGACGGATTCGGCGCCGTTGACGGCCGCGAGATCGACGCGGCCGTCGATCCGCGGCAGGATGTCTTCCTCGCGTGCCCGTACGGCGATCATCAGCCCCGGTTTGGTCGACTGCATCAACCGTCCACGGTCACCCACCAGAGCGGCGGCATCGGGCAGGCTGAACACCCCCGCGACGTGTGCCGCGGTGATCTCGCCGATCGAATGGCCGATCAGGTAATCGGGGGTGATTCCCCAGTCCCGCAGCAACCGATAGAGCGCGACCTCGACGGCGAACAGTGCCGGCTGGGTGTACTCGGTGCTGTCGAGCTTCGCACCGCCACCGTCGGAATCGTCCCAGATGACTTGCCGTACCGGGGTTTCCACGTGTTCGTCGAGTGCGGAGCAGACCTCGTCCAGTGCCCGCGCGAACACCGGGTAGGCCTCGTAGAGGCCGCGGCCCATCCCGATGCGTTGCGCACCCTGGCCGGTGAACATGAAGGCTGTCTTGCCGCGGGCGCTCGTGCCGGTGACGACGTTGCCGCYGGGGCGCCCCGTGACGATGCGGGCGAGGCCGTCGCGGAGGTCGGCGAATGTTTCGCCGATCACCGCGGCGCGGTGGGTGAAACCGGATCGGGTGGTGGCCAGTGAGTAGGCGAGGTCGGCCGGATCCGGGAGTTCGGACTCGTCCGTGTCGAGGAACTCCGCCAGCCGGGTGGCCTGCGCCCGCAGCGCGTCCCCGGTCTTTCCGGAGATCACCCAGACCAGCGGCGACGTCGACGGAGAGACCTCCGGCGCCGTGTCCTCGGGCGGCTGTTCGAGGATCATGTGCGAGTTGGTGCCGCTGATACCGAACGACGAGACGGCCGCCCGCCGGGGCCGTCCGGTCTCCGGCCAGGCAACCGATTCGGCGAGCAGCGAGACCTCGCCCGCGGTCCAGTCGACGTGCCGGGTGGGGACGTCGCCGTGCAGGCTCGGGGGCAGGATCCCGTGCCGCATCGCCATCACCATCTTGATCACGCCTGCGACGCCCGCCGCCGCCTGGGAGTGGCCGATGTTCGACTTGACGGAACCGAGCCACAGCGGCCGGCCCTCCCGGCCCTGCCCGTACGCGGCGAGCAGCGCCTGCGCCTCGATCGGGTCGCCGAGCGTGGTGCCGGTGCCGTGCGCCTCCACGGCGTCGATGTCTGTGGGGCCGAGCGAGGCGTCGGCCAGCGCCTGGCGGATGACCCGTTCCTGGGACGGCCCGTTCGGGGCGGTCAATCCGTTGGAGGCCCCGTCCTGGTTGACCGCCGATCCGCGGATGATCGCCAGCACCCGGTGGCCGTTGCGCCGGGCGTCGCTGAGCCGCTCCAGCACCACCATTCCCGCGCCCTCGCTGAGCCCGGTGCCGTCGGCGCGGTCGGAGAACGGCTTGCAGCGTCCGTCCGAGGCGAGCCCGCGCTGGCGGCTGAACTCGATCAGCACACCGGGTGTGGCCATCACCGTCGCCCCGCCGGCCAGCGCCAGCGCGCATTCCCCGTCGCGGAGTGCCCGCGCCGCCAGATGCATGGCCACCAGCGACGACGAGCAGGCCGTGTCCACGGTGACCGCGGGACCGGTGAAGCCGAGGGAGTAGGAGATCCGGCCGGACGCGACGCTGTTGCTCGTCCCGGTCATCAGATAGCCCTCGGCGTCGACGTTGCGCTGAGTCATCAGATGGAAGCCGTAGTCGCCGCCCATCAGCCCGACGTACACGCCGGTGTCGGTGAGGCCGGGCGCGGTCGGCCGGATTCCGGCCTGTTCCAAGGCTTCCCAGGCGCTCTCGAGGAGCAGTCGGTGCTGCGGGTCCATCGCGATCGCCTCGCGCGGGCTGATCCCGAAGAACGCGGCGTCGAATTCGTCTGCGTCGTAGAGGAACCCGCCCTCCTTCATGTACGTGGTGCCGGCCCGGTTCGGGTCGGGGTCGTACACCTCGTCGAGATTCCAGCCCCGGTTGTGGGGGTACGCGCCCACGGCGTTGCGGCCGTCGTGGACGAGCCGCCACAGGTCCTCCGGGCAGTACACCTTGCCCGGGTAACGGCAGGCCATTCCCACGATCACGATCGGGTCGTCGTCCCTGCGGGCACGTGTCGGCCCGGCCGGCTGCGGAGCCGCATCGTCCCCGAGCAGGCGCGCCACCAGTTCCTGGGTCAGCGCGTCCGCGGTGGGGTGGTCGAACACCACCGTCGCGGCCAGTCGCACACCGGTGGCGGTCGCCAGTTGATTGCGCAGTTGCACGGCAGTCAGCGAGTCGAAACCGAGTTGTTTGAAGGCACGTTCCGGGTCGATCGCCTCCTTGCCTTCGTGACCCAGCACAGCCGCCACGTGGGTGGTGACGATGTCGAGCACCCGGTTGTGCCGCTCCCCGGGGTCCAGCGCCCGCAACTCCTCGGCCAGGCCGGTCGGGGAATCGGCCGCCGCGGCACGGCGACGACGGACGCCGAGCACCCGGCGCAGGATCGGCGGCAGCGACTCGCCCTCGGATCGAGAGGCCCTCGTCGAGAGCCGTATCGGCACGATCAACGGACGGT
Organism: Rhodococcus sp. P3_B8; assembly: GCF_056402775.1. Taxonomy (NCBI): domain Bacteria; kingdom Bacillati; phylum Actinomycetota; class Actinomycetes; order Mycobacteriales; family Nocardiaceae; genus Rhodococcus; species Rhodococcus sp. P3_B8. The sequence goes on along the minus strand of NZ_JBFUGT010000017.1, from coordinate 54,686 downwards.
TCACGGCGAGGGCAGCGTCGAACAGGGCCAGACCCGATTCCGGGCTGATGGTGTCGATGCCGCTGCGCTGCAACCGGTCGAGGTCGGCCGCATTCAGATGGGACGTCATGCCGCTGGGCCGGTCCCACAGTCCCCAAGCCATCGACGTCGCGGGCAGCCCGCGGGCACGGCGGTGCTGCGCGAGTGCGTCGAGGAAGACATTCGCCGCCGCATAGTTCGCCTGGCCTGCGCCGCCGAGCACACCCGCCGCGGAGGAGAACAGCACGAACGCCGACACGTCGCGGTCCCGGGTGAGTTCGTGCAGATGCCAGGCACCGTCCACCTTGGGACGAAGGACGGCGTGCAACTGGTCCTCGGTCAGGGTGGCGGCGGTGGCGTCCTCGAGCACCCCGGCGGCGTGGATCACGCCGGACAGGTCGGGAATGCCGGCAAGGAGAGCGGCCACCGCGGCGCGGTCGGCCACGTCGCAGGCGACAGCGCTGACCTCCGCCTCCGACTCGGCGAACTCGGCACGCAGTTCGGCCGCACTCTCGGTATCGAGTGCGTGCCGGCCGGTCAGCACCAGACGGCGCACCCCGTGCCGCGCGACGAGGTGGCGGGCGATCAGTCTGCCGATAGTTCCCGTGCCGCCGGTGATCAGGACCGTGCCGTCCGGGCCGAAGCGTGCGGGTCCCGGTTCGGGTGCCGACGCGGCGGGCGTCACCGCGGCGAGCATGGGCGCCAGCAGTACACCGTCCCGGATGGCCAGCTGAGGCTCGTTGCAGGCCAGGGCCATGGCGATCAGCGAAGGGTCACCGGCGTGTACGTCCAGGTCCACCAGCGTGATGCGGTCCGGGTGCTCGTTCTGCACCGCGCCGATCAGTCCCCACGCGGGGGCGGCTGACACGTCGTCGACCGGATCGTCGTCGCGGACCGCCACCGCGAGCCTCGTCGTGACCAGCAACCGGGTCTCGGCCAGGCGATCCTCGCGGAGCCAGGACTGGACCGCCCGCAACGTCGCCTCCGCGGCGGTGTGTGCTCGAGTCGGCGTGTCCGGTTCGTCGCCCGGTTCGCGGTCGAGCCACAGCACGCGACCTTCCGGATCGCCGCCGGCAAGCGCCTCCTCGAGCGGCATCAGGTCTGCCGGAGCCGTGCTGGACGCACCCACCGGCATCCATTCCACGCGGTAGAGGCTGTCTCGGACCCCGGCGGCGGGCACACCCGACTCCCCGAGCGGCCGCAGTGCCAGCGATTCGGCGGTCAGCACCGGTCCGCCTGCCGCGTCGTACGCGGAGACCCGGTAGCGCTCGGGTCCGGTCGTGGTGACGTGCACGCGCAGGGCGGTGGCGCCCACGGCGTGCAGCTGCACCTTGTCCCAGGCGAACGGCAGCCGGACACCGGTGTCCGCGGCCCCGAGCGCAATCACGTGCAGCGCCGCGTCGAGCACCGCCGGGTGGATTCCGTATCCCGCGACCGCAGCAGCAGGGTCCTCTCCGCTCAGCCGCACCTCGCCGAACAGGTCGTCGCCTCGCCGCCACGCCGCGCGGAGGCCGCGGAAGGCCGGGCCGTATTCGTAGCCGGCCTCGTCGAGCACGTCGTACAGACCCCGGACGTCGATCGGCGTGGCATCGGCGGGCGGCCATTGCTGTTCGGGGGAATCGGCGGTGTCGACGGCGGCCGTGAGCGTTCCGGTGGCGTGCCGGGTCCACGGGGTGTCCTGCGCGGCATCGGCAGGCCGGGAGTGCACCGACACCGTGGATCGGCCCGATTCACCGTCGGCGAGCACGCTCACCTGCAATGCCGCCTCACCCTCGGCGGGAATCACCAGGGGTGCTTCGATGGCGAGTTCTTCGAGCCTGCCGCACCCCACGCGGTTCCCCGCGTGCAGGGCGAGCTCCACGAAAGCCGTGCCCGGCAGAATGACGGTGCCGCTGACACCGTGGTCGCTCAGCCACGGAAGGCGTTGTGGCGACAGCAGACCCGTGAATACCGCGCCCCGGCCGTCACCGAGCTCGACCGACGCGGCGAGCATCGGATGCCCCCCGGTTTCCATACCGGTCGACGCGAAATCTCCCTGCGGAACCGGACTTTCCAGCCAGTAGCGGCGGTGCTGGAAAGCGTACGTGGGTAGGTCCACCCACTGCTGCCGATCGTCGTGCCGCGCCCAGCTCACCTGATCCCACTCGACGTGCAGTCCGTACACCTGTGCCTCGGCGAGTGCGGCGGTGAACTGGCGCAGGCCCGCGCGGTCGCGCCGGATGGTCCCGATGGCGCGGCCGGCGACGCCCGCCGCGTCGAGGGTTTCCTGCAAGGGCACGGTGAGGACGGGGTGGCTGCACGACTCGACGAACAGTCGATACCCGTCCGCGGCCAGCGATCTCGTCGCCTGCTCGAAGCGGACCGTCCGTCGCAGGTTCCGGTACCAGTAGTCCGCGTCCAGTGCGGTGCCGTCCAGCACACCACCGGTCACCGACGAGTAGAACGGAATTCGCGACCGGCGGGGAGTGATGGACGCGAGGACATCGAGAATGGGTTCCCGCAGGACGGAGACGTCCGCGCAATGCGACGCGTATTCCACGGCGATCCGCCTGGCCTGGACGCCGTCGCCCTGCAACTGGCCGACCAGGAGGTCGAGGGCGTCGACGGGTCCGGAGATCACCGTCGCGGACGGCCCGTTCATCGCCGCGACCTCGACGGCGCCGGCCCAGGGCTGAATCTTCTCCCGCACGATGTCCGCCGGCAGTGCCACCGAGGCCATCCCGCCGCCACGCCGGGCCGACGCGCCGATCACCCTGCTGCGCGCGGCCACGACGAGCGCCGCATCCGAAAGACTCAGCGCGCCCGCGACATACGCGGCCGCGATCTCGCCCTGCGAATGTCCGACGACGGCCGCCGGTTCGACACCGTGGGAACGCCACAATGCCGCGAGACCGACCATCATCGCGAACAGCGCCGGTTGCACCACGTCGACCCGGTCCAGAGCCACGGGATCACGGTCGCGCAGCACGTCCAGCAACGAGAAGTTGGTGTACGGGGCCAGCGCGTCGGCGCACTCCCGCACGGCGTCGGCGAACACCGGCGACGTGTCCAGGAGTTCGGTGGCCATGCCCACCCACTGCGAACCCTGGCCGGGGAAGACGAACACCGGCCGGTCGCCGGCTTCCAACGCCACGCCGGTGACGACGTCGGCGCTGGGCGCGCCTCGGCTGAGCGCGTCGAGGCCGTTCAGCAGGCCCTGCGGCCGCGCGCCGATCACGGCGGCGCGGTGGTCGAACGTGGCACGCGAACCCAGCAGTGCGCCTGCCACGGCGGCGGGCGTCAGGCCCGGGTGCTCGGTGACGTAGTCGCGCAACCGCTCGGCCTGGGCGCGCAGCGCGAGCTCGGTGTGGCCCGAGACGAACCAGGCCACGACTTCGTCCGGGGGAGAGACTGATTCAGACGCCGTGGGCTCGACCGGTGGGGATTCCTCCAGGACGACATGCGCGTTGGTGCCGCTGATGCCGAACGACGAGACCGCCGCCCGCCGGGGCCGATCGGACGCCGGCCACTCCCGGTTCTCGGTGAGCAACGACACCGAACCGGCGGACCAGTCGACGTGCGGGGTCGGCCGGTCGACGTGCAGAGTCTGCGGCAGGACGCCGTGCCGCATCGCCATGATCATCTTGATCACCCCGGCGACGCCGGCGGCCGCCTGGGTGTGCCCGAGGTTCGACTTCACCGAGCCGAGCCACAGCGGCCGGTCGGCGGGGCGGTCGCGTCCGTAACCGGCCAGCAGGGCGGACGCCTCGATCGGATCGCCCAGCTTCGTGCCGGTGCCGTGCGCCTCGACCACGTCGACGTCGCCCGGGCCGAGTCCCGCATTGGCCAGCGCCTGCGCGATCACCCGCTCCTGAGCCTGCCGGTTGGGGGCGGTCAGGCCGTTGCTGGCGCCGTCCTGGTTCACGGCGCTGCCGCGGATGACGGCCAGTATCCGGCGACCCTTGCGCTCTGCGTCGGACAGGCGTTCCAACGCGACCATCCCCGCGCCCTCGCCCCACGCCGTGCCGTCCGCGGCGGCAGAGAATGCCTTGCACCGGCCGTCCCGGGCCAGCCCACGCTGGCGGCTGAACTCCACGAACACCGCGGGGGTCGCCATCACGGTCGCCCCACCCGCCAGCGCCAACTCGCACTCGCCGCTGCGCAGCGCCTGCATGGCGAGGTGAATGGACACCAGCGACGACGAACACGCGGTGTCCACCGTGATCGCGGGCCCGTTCAGGCCGAAGCTGTAGGCCACGCGGCCGGACGCGACGCTCATGGCGTTGCCGGTGATGAAGTACCCCTCGAGGTCTTCGGGCGGCATGCCGCCCGCCCGTGCCGCGTAGTCGATGCCGGACAGCCCCGTGAAGACGCCGACCTGGTGGCCGTGCATCGACCGCGGATCGATGCCGGCATGCTCGAACGTCTCCCAGCTCGTCTCCAGCAGAAGCCGCTGCTGCGGGTCCATCGCCAGCGCCTCGCGCGGCGAGATGCCGAAGACCTCGGGGTCGAACCCCGCCGGATCGTCGAGGAAGCTGCCCTGCACCGTGTATGTCTTGCCGGCCTGCTCGGCCGTCGGATCGTAGAGGTCCGCCAGGCCCCAGCCCCGGTCCTCAGGGAACCCGGCGACGGTGTCGGTGCCGGACTCCACCAACTGCCACAGGTCCTGCGGCGATCGCACCCCGCCGGGGAACCGGCAGCCCATCCCGATGACGGCGATCGGTTCGCGGCTCACACCCTCGACCTCGCGCAGCTTTTCCCGCGCTTGGTAGAGCTCCGCGGTCACTCGCTTCAGATAGTCGAGGAGCTTCGCCTGATCGGCCATATCGGGGTCCTATCCGAGATCCGCCATACATAGCGCGGAAACCTCGATTGTATCCGCCACCACCATGCGGAGGCAGCGGTCCGAGCATCACCATCGATCGATCTACCTGGTCAATTCGGGCAGGTCACATGGGATACCCGCCGCTGCTCCGGTCCACACCACTTCCGGTTATTCGGATGCCCGGCGACCGCGGATGAAGGTAGTGTGGCGACTCCGAGCAGGATCCGTATCGAGGAGGTGAGACCTGTGTCCGTTCGTTCAGGTCGGGTGCTCTCACTCCGCGACCGCGCGGTCGTACCGACATAAGGTGACCGGGAGAGCGCCCATCGGCATTCCGGAAGGCTCTCCCATGTCAGTGTCTCTCTCACCGTCCCTCGAATTCGTTCTCGTCACGAGGCTTCGCGCCGCCGGCTGTGTGTTCGCCGAGGACGAGGCCCGTTTGATCGTCTCCGCGGCCCGGACGTCCGACGAACTCGCGTCGATGCTGGACCGCCGCGTCGCAGGCGTCCCTCTCGAACACGTCCTCGGCTGGGCCGAGTTCTGCGGGCTCCGGATCGCGGTCGATCCGCGGGTGTTCGTGCCGCGTCGTCGCACCGCGTTCCTCGTCGAGCAGGCCGCCGCCCTCGCGGGCGCGCACGCTGTCGTGGTCGACCTGTGCTGCGGTTCGGGCGCGGTGGGTGCGGCGCTCGCCGAGACGGGCGACGGCATCGAGTTGTACGCGGTGGACATCGACGCCGCCGCCGTCCGCTGCGCGCGACGCAACGTCCCGGACCCCGGCCGGGTGTTCGAGGGCGACCTGTACGAGCCGTTGCCCACCACGCTGCGGGGAGGCATCGACGTCCTGGTGGCCAACGCCCCGTACGTGCCCACCGACGCGATCCGGTTGATGCCGCCGGAGGCCCGGTTCCACGAGCCGCGGGTCTCGCTCGACGGCGGCGCGGACGGACTCGACATCCAGCGGCGGGTGACCCTCGGGGCGCGCGACTGGCTCGCGCCGGGCGGTCATCTATTGATCGAGACCAGTGCGGGTCAGGCCCCGCTCACCGCGGAGGCGTTCGCGGACGCCGGGTTGATCACCCGGATCGAGACATCGGAGGAGATGGACGCCACCGTCGTCGTCGGCGCCAACCCCAGGTGAGTGCCGAAGCGTCCCGGGGCACGCTTTGTCACTCACGTGCGGGGGGCTGCTCACTTTCGATCCGGACGCAGCAGTACCCCTCGGCGGGTGCCAGTATGGCGCGCCGATCCTCGCATCCCGCGCCGTCGAGCAGTCCGGAGAGCAGTGCGAGGTTCATTCCGCACACCATGTCGGTGTGCTGCCGGGCGAGCGTGTGGAACGGGCAGTTGACCAGGACGAGGGTGCCGTCGCTGCGGCGCGGTTCGTAACCGCACGTCGCGAGCGCCGCGAGCAGATCGTCGTCCGTGCAGCCCGTGTCGGCGCCGAGGCCGCGCCCGAAGTCGTGGGCACGCGCGGAGAGGGCCGCCCGCGGTGATGCGCCGGTGGAATCCGCGTCCTCGATCGCCCGGGCGAGCAACTCGCCGGCGAGCGCGTACGCCCGCTCGGGCAGGTGTACCGAGAACTCACGGTCGGATCGTCGGTAGAGCTTGGCGGGCCGCCCCGCGCCCGGACCCGCCCGCCCCCCGCGCCGCGCGAACTCGACGGCCAGCAGCCCCTCGTCGGCCAGCTTCTCGAGATGGAACGCGGACGTCGAGCGGGCGAGTCCCAGCGCCTCGGCGACGTCGTCGCGGCTGACCGGGGTCGTCTGCGTGCGCACGTGGTCGTACACCCGCCTGCGCACCGGCTCGTCGAGCGAGGAGACGGCCGAGACGTCCGAGCGTGGAGTGTCGTCCATGGACCCATTGTAAAACCGAGAATCGTTGACTTAATTGCGCCGCGAATTCTATAGTCAAGATACATAGTTTTTAGAAGGAGTCGTCATGGCTACCAACACACCCCACGAGGTCAGCCACGGTTCGCACACCCTGGCCGACCCCGGCTATCAGGCCTTTCTCGTGCTGCGCACGGTCTTCACCGTGGCGCCCATCCTGTTCGGGCTGGACAAGTTCACGAACTGGCTCACCGACTGGCCGGCCTACCTCGCGCCATGGATCGACGGCATCCTGCCGGGGACCGCGCAGCAGGGCATGTACGCCGTCGGCGTGATCGAAGTGATCGCAGGAATCCTCGTCGCCGTGGCGCCGCGGATCGGCGCTTGGGTCGTCGCGGCCTGGCTGGCCGGAATCATCGTCAACCTGGTCACGCTGTCCGGGTACTACGACGTCGCACTGCGCGACTTCGGGTTGCTCGCCGGTGCCGTCGCTCTCGGCCTGCTCGCCGCGGAGTACGGGCGCCGCCTCCACCGCCCCCACGCCTGATCGGCACCGCGCAACCACGTGAGATGCACCTCATCGACTGTTTCGAGTGACTCGACCGCTCGTAGTCTGTGTGGTCGTGTCGGTAGGAGCGCAGGATCAGGGAACCGGGTCTCGGGATCACGGTGTGCCGATCCCTGCGCCGGCCCCGGCACGGTCGTTGCTTCTGGGGGTGCCCAAGCAGGGTCGGCGCTGGCCGGGCGTGGTCCGCGCCGGGGTGGCGGTGTGTCTGCCCGCGCTGGCGGGGGTCGCGCTCGGACACTCTGCGGTCGCCGCGACGGCGACTTTGGGAGCTTTCGCCGTCGTCTACGGCGAGGGCAGGGCGTACCGGGTGCGGTGGCGGGTGGTCTCGATCGCCGCCGCCGTGATGGTGCTGCTGGCCGGTGTCGGCGCCGCGGTCGGCGCGTTCGTTCACGACGCGACCGCGGCGGGCGGTTCCGCGCTGTGGGGGATGGCGCTCGTCCTCGCGATGACCGTCGTGGTGGCCGTCTGCGCCTTCGTCGTCGACGGGCTGCGGCTCGGAGCGCCCGGTGCCTTTCTTCCGCTGCTCACGGTGGAGATCTCGTCCGCGCTGCCCGCCCTCGGTGTCTCCGTGGCGGAGGTGACGTCCTGGGCGGCGGCCGGTGCGGTGTCGGCGTTGCTCGTGTCGATGTCGGGGCTGCTCGCGCGTCCACGCACCCCCGAGCGGGCCGCGGTCGCGACCGCGGTCGCCGCGGTCGACGCCGCACTCTCCGGCACGCCCGCACCGAATGCCCGCCGGGACGCGGTGCGGGCGCTGCACGCCGCCTGGCAGTGCCTCCACGACGCCGCCCTCGTCGGCCGTGATCATCCACTGACCCGCACGTTGCGTGCGGCTCACCTGCGGTGCGCGGCCACGGTGCATGGCCTCGACGCGGACCACGCCTCCGACGAAGACGACCTGCGGCCGCAGGTACCGCTGCCCCGGCCGTCGATCCGCTACCGGCTCGCGCGGGCGGCCCATCTCCGGGGCCGGTCCTGGACGATCGTCGCACGACTGCTGGTCGCGTGCCCCGCGGCCGGTCTCCTGGCGCTGGGTCTCGGTGTCGCCCGTCCCGACTGGGCCGTGATCACCGCGGCGATGATCCTGCACCAGGGTCCCGACCGGGTGCTGGGGACGTACCGCGGGCTGCACCGGTTCTTCGGAACGGTGCTCGGACTCGCTCTGCTCGCCGCGCTCGCGACCCTCGACCTGTCGGCGGCCGCTCTGGTCCTCGTCGTCGCGCTCCTGATGGCGGGGACGGAAGCCTTCCTCGTCCGCAACTACGGCCTGGCGATGGTGTTCATCACCCCGCTCGCGTTGGTTCTCGGCGGTCTCGGAACGCACGTGGACCTCGTCGCGGTCACCCGGGACCGGCTTCTCGAGACCGTTCTCGGCGTGGCGGTGGCGCTCCTTGTGCTGTGGACCGTGCTTCCGGGCTCGTACCGGCGGATCCTGCGCGACGCGGACGACCAGGTGGCCGGGACGATCGGGCGGCTCGGCGATGCGCGGGAACCGGATGCCGTCGCGGAACTCTGCCGGGATCTCGAGTTCGATCTGCATGCGTCCACCACCGCCGCGATCACCGCCGCCCACACCGACCCGGCGTGGACCCGCGACCGGTGGCCCGAGCACCACCACCTCCATGAGCTCGGCTACCGAATTCTCACCCGGCACTTCGGACCTCGTCTTTAGCCGGTCGGCACCGGATCCCCGCTGTTAGGGTTCGGTGATGGGTCCTGTGACGGGAATCGGAACGGCAATTCGGGCCTCGTTGGCCGCGGCTCTCTGCGTCGGCATGCTGGCCGCGTGCGCGTCGGACGAGGAACCGCAGAGCGATCCGGCGGCCACGTGTGCGGACGTTCCCAACGGCACCCCGATCGCCAAGGCGCCGCCGCCCCCGGGCCCGGCGCCGACCACCCAGAACCTCGCGACCAACCCCGAGATCGCCACGGTGTACCGCTCCGGGATGGTGCCGGTGAACACCGCGTCGTACGCGGTCTCCACCGCCAATCCCGTGTCGACGCAGGCCGCCTGCGAGGTGTTGCGGGACGGGGGCACGGCCGCCGACGCGCTGATCGTGGCCCAGACCGTTCTCGGGCTCGTCGAACCGCAGTCCTCCGGAATCGGGGGCGGGGCGTTCCTGCTCTATTACGACGCCGGGCAGAAGAGCGTCGAGGCGTACGACGGGCGTGAGGTCGCGCCGATGGCGGCGACGGAGAATTACCTCCGCTGGATCAGCGACACCGACCGCACCGAACCCAAACCCGATGCCCGGGCGAGCGGGCGGTCCATCGGTGTTCCCGGGGTGGTGCGGATGCTCGAGCTGGCGCACCGCGAACACGGCCGGGACGAGTGGCGGGAACTGTTCGACCCGGCCATCTCGCTCGCGGACCAGGGACTCGAGATCAGCCCCCGGATGGCCGGGCAGATCGCCGAGTCCGCACCCGATCTGGCGCTCGACGAGCCGTCGAAGGCATACTTCCTCAACCCGGACGGCAGCCCCAAACCGGCGGGCACGAAGCTGACGAACCCGGCCATGGCCAAGACGCTCGGTGCGATCGCGGCGGGCGGTGCCGACGCCTTCTACACCGGGGCCATCGCCCAGGGCATCGTCGATGCGACGGCGACGGCGTCGGGCGGGCGCACCCCCGGACAGATGACTCTCGACGACCTCGCGAACTACCAGTCGAAGAAACGGACGGCGCTGTGCACGCCGTATCGGGACCACGAGATCTGCGGCATGCCCAACCCGTCGTCCGGCGGCACCGCGGTCGCGGCGTCGCTCGGCATCCTGGAGAACTTCGACCTGTCGGAGTACGGGCCCACGAACCTCGACGACAACGGCGGAAAGCCGACGGCGGAGGCCGTGCATCTCATCTCCGAGGCGGAGCGACTGGCGTACGCCGACCGGGACAAGTACGTCGCGGACTCCGATTTCGTTCCGCTGCCGGGCAATTCCCTCGACACACTGCTGAACGAGGACTACCTGAAGCAGCGGGCCGGCCTCATCGACCCCGGCAAGAGCATGGGCACCGCGCAACCCGGAGACTTCGGTCCGGTCCCGCTCGGTGTGCAGCCGCAGGACAAGGAACACGGCACCAGCCACATCTCGATCGCCGACCGGTACGGCAACGTCGCGTCGATGACGACGACGGTGGAATCGGCATTCGGCTCGTTCCACATGACGGACGGCTTCGTGCTCAACAATCAGCTCACCGACTTCTCGGCCCAGCCCGTCGGACCGGACGGGACGCCGCTCGCCAACCGCGTCGAACCGGGTAAACGACCCCGCAGTTCGATGGCGCCGACGCTCGTCTTCGACCGCGGCAGCGACGGTTCGCTGGGGGACGTCCAGTACGTGACGGGGTCGCCGGGCGGTTCGGTGATCATCCAGTTCGTCGTGAAAACGCTGGTGGGAATGCTGGATTGGGGTCTGAACCCGCAGCAGGCGGTGTCGGCGGTCGACTTCGGGGCCGCCAACACCCCGGTCACCGGCGTCGGTGGGGAGCATCCGAACATCAATGCGGCCAACGACGGCGCCGACGACCCGTTGATCGTGCAGTTGCGGGCGATGGGTCACCAGGTGTCGGTCGCGCCGCAGTCCAGTGGGCTCAGTGCGCTGCAGCGCCAGGACTCGGGGTGGGTCGGCGGCGCGGACCCACGACGGGAGGGCGCGGTGATGGGTGACGGTACGGGTTAACGCACCGCCACCGCAGGAATCACGCCTGCTCGACGAGCGGGGCCACCTTGGTGCCGAGCAGTTCGATCGCGCGCATCACCTTGTCGTGGGGCAGCGGCCCGACGCTGGGGTGCAGCATGAACCGTTCGATGCCCAGGGTGTCGCGCATGCCGACGATCTTCTCGGCCACCTGCTCGGGGTTGCCGAGCACGAGCGAACCGCCGGGTCCGCGCAGACCGTCGAATGCCTGCGGGTTCATCGGTGCCCACCCGCGTTCGCGTCCGAGGCCGGTCATGGCCGCGGCGTACGACGGGTAGAACTCCGACACCGCCCGGTCCTCGGTGTCCGCGACGTAACCGTGCGCGTGGACGGCGATGGGCTGCGGTTCGTGCCCACCCTCCGACACCGCACGGCGGTGCAGGTCGGCCAGCGGTGCGAATCGGGCGGGTTGTCCGCCGATGATCGCGAGCGCCATCGGCAGGCCGAGCAGTCCGGCGCGGGCCACCGACTCGGGATTGCCACCCACCCCGACCCAGATGGGAAGGGGACGTTCGGGCCGTGGGTAGACGGACTGGTCCGTCAGCGCCGCCCGGTGCCGTCCCGACCAGTTCACGGTCTCCGAGTCGCGAAGGGCGAGTAGCAGGCCGAGTTTCTCGACGAACAGCTCGTCGTAGTCGGCCAGGTCGTAACCGAAGAGCGGGAACGATTCGGTGAACGAGCCGCGACCGGCCATCACCTCGGCACGCCCGTCGGAGATCAGGTCGAGGGTGGCGAATTCCTCGAACACCCGCACCGGGTCGTCGGAGCTCAGGACGGTGACCGCGCTGGTCAATGCGATGCGGGACGTCCGGGCGGCGGCGGCCGACAGCACGACCGCGGGTGCCGACGCGGCGAAGTCCGCGCGGTGGTGCTCACCGACGCCGTACACGTCGAGGCCCACCTGCTCGGCGAGGACGACCTCTTCGAGCAGATCCTTCAGGCGCTGCCTCGGGGACACCGCCCCGGTTCCGCCGGAACCGACCTCGGCGAACGTCGTCAACCCGAGTTCCATGCCACCACTCCTCGCGATAGTTGAACCATCAATTAGATGATGTAACTGCGCGGGCGGACGGGATATTCCGTCCGATGATTCAGACCGGGGCGGGCGGGGAACCCGACGACCATGGCGAAATACCGAGTGATCGATCCCCAGGGCAGTGTCGTCGAGACGAAGGAGATCCCGAGCGCCGGTGACGCGCACGCATGGTTCGTCGACGTTCGCGCAGACAATTCCGAACTCGGATGGCGGATGGAAGTCGACGAGGACGGCACCTGGGCGTTCTTCGACGACACCGAGGGTGCCACAGAGAAATAGAAATCGAGGCACATCGTGCTCGCCAGCGACCCACGGAAAGTGGGCGTCGAAGAGGAATTCCACCTCATCGATCGCAAGACCCGGCGCCTGACCACCCGCGCGCCGGAGTTGCTGGCACGACTTCCCGACGGGGTGTTCGTCGACGAACTCCAGCAGTGCGTCGTCGAGGTCAACAGTGGCGTGTACGCCGACCTCGCCGGCCTGCGGAACGACCTGGAGCGGCACCGGAGAGTGCTGATCGACGCGGCCGAGGGGCTCGGCATCGGCGTGGCGGCCGCGGGCTCGATGCCGCTGGCGCTGCCCGCCGAGATGCACGTGACGGGGACGCAGCGTTACCGGCGCATGCTCGCGGACTACCAGGTGCTCGCCCGCGAGCAGCTGATCTGCGGCACGCAGGTTCACGTCGACCTGCCCGACCGCGACGAGGCCGTGCAGGTCGCGCACCGCGTCGCTCCGCACATGCCAGTCCTCCTGGCGCTCAGCGCGAGTTCCCCGTTCCGGTCCGACGGTGCGGACACCGGCTATGCCAGTGCGCGGACCCTGCTGTGGTTGCGCTGGCCGAGCACCGGTCCGGCCGCGCCCGTCTCCTCCGCCGCCGAATACGGCACCCTGATCGACGACCTGGTCGCCAGTGGGGTGATCAGTGACCCCGGTATGGCGTATTTCGACGTCCGGCCGTCGGTGAAACTTCCGACCCTGGAGTTGCGGGTATGCGACAGCTGCCCGCGACTGGACACGGTCGTGCTCGTCACCGCACTGTTCCGTGCGCTCGTGGAACGCGAGGTGGAGGGTTTGCGCGCCGGGACGAAGGGAGTCGAGGTCGTCCCCACCCTGACCAGGGCGGCACTGTGGCGGGCGGCGCGGTCGGGGTTGGAGGAGGACCTCGTCGACGTGACGGTTCCGCAGGCCCGTCCTGCGGCGGAACTCGTCGGCGACTTCGTGAATTCGCTGCGGCCGCAGCTCGAGGAGACCGGCGACTGGGACACCGTGGTGGAGCTGTCCGCCGAGGCCACCGCCCACGGCAGCTCCGCCGCCCGGCAACGTCAGGCGCTCGGTCGCCGTGGCCGGCTCACCGACGTGGTTGATCTGCTGCTCGCGGAGACGGCGGGCCGCTCCGAGCACCTTCCCGAAGTGGAGGCGCCACCCGCGCCGCGCGAGCTCGGCCCGAGGTCGACCGGTGCCGGCCGAACCCGGCGATATTGGAGCGCGCGGTTCTGGGACCGCGGCGACACCGCCGACATGAACTGGACGGAGTCGACGGAGCTCGACGAGAAGAAGCTGATCGAGTGGCGCCGGGATCTGCACGCGCACCCGGAACTGTCGTTCGAGGAACGCAGGACCACCGGCGTCGTGCGCGCCCACCTCGTCGGTCTGGGGCTCGCACCCGTCCTGTTGCCCGGCGGAACCGGCCTGTGGTGCGACGTCGGTCCGGACACGGGCGAATGCATTGCGCTGCGCGCCGACCTCGACGCGCTGCCGATCGCCGAGACGACCGGTCTCCCGTTCGAGTCGCGGGTGCCCGGGGTGTCACACGCGTGCGGCCACGACGCCCACACCACCATGTTGATGGGGGCGGCATCCGTCCTGGCGAAATACCCGCCGCCGTCCCGGGTCCGGCTCGTCTTCCAGCCCGGGGAGGAGACGACCCCCGGCGGCTCGGTCGACACGATCGCCGCGGGCGCACTCGACGGGGTGTCGAAAATCTTTGCACTGCACTGCGATCCGAATCTCGAGGTCGGCAAACTGGCCACCCGGACCGGGCCGATCACGTCGTCCAACGACTCTGTCACGGTGCGGTTGTGGTCGGCGGGGGGACATACGGCGCGACCCCATCTGACCGGCGATCTGATCCACGCTGCGGCCGTCCTGGTGACCGGTCTGTCGTCCGTGCTCGACCGCCGGATCGACGCCCGCACCGCGACCGTCCTCACCTGGGGGAAGGTGGCCGCCGGGCAGGTCGCGAACTCCGTTCCCGAGTCGGGTGAACTGGTCGGCACCCTGCGCAGCGCGTCCCGCGAGACGTGGGCCTCGCTCGAACCGCTGGTCACGGACACGATCGGTCACCTGCTCGCGCCGTACAACGTGCGGTACGAACTCTCCTATCTGCAGGGCGTCCCGCCCGTCGTCAACGATCCCGACTGCACCGCCGACCTACGGGAGGCGATCGAATCGGTCGTCGGCTTCGACCACCTGGCCGAGGCCCATCAGTCCAGCGGCGGCGAGGATTTCGCGTGGTACCTGGAGAAGGTTCCGGGCGCGATGGCCAGACTCGGCGTGTGGGACGGGACCGGCACCCGGCAGGAACTTCACCAGCCGGGTTTCAACCTCGACGAGCGCGCCATGATTCACGGGGTCCGAACGCTGGTGGCGCTCACCCGGCTCGAAGACCAGTCCGGGTGAGCGCGGCGTCAGGCCGGTTTGGCGGCGGCCTCCGCCAGTTTCGGCACGAGTGCCTCGACGGCGTACGGGAGGCTGAGGACGGTGCCCCAGGTGAGCGCGCCGGAGACGGTGGGGTCGTCGACGAACACGGCCCGCCCCGCCTTCGCCACCGGTAGCGACTGATAGACGGGGTCGGCGGTGATCTTCGCTTCGGCGCCGGGACTGCTGCCCACGTTCCAGACGAGGACGTCGACGTCGACGATGTCGAACTGCTCCTTGCTGATGGTGAACGCATCCTGATCGCCTGCGAGTTGCGCGATCCGCTCCGGGACGACGAACCCGAGCGACGTCATCAGGCGTGAACGCGGGTCGTTCGGGGAGCGGACGTAGAACGTGCCGGAGTCGCCCAGTTCGGCGACCGCGACCGTCTTGCCCTCGAACTCGGGGTGGGCGGCGCGTTGCTGCGCCACCAGGTCGTCCACGCCGGCGACGAGGTGGTTCGCCTTCTCGTCCTCGCCGAGGGCGGTGCCGACGATCCGGACGGCGTCCTGCCACGGCATGCCGAAATCGGGGTAGTCCGGCGACGTCGTCACGGTGGGCGCGATGGCCGAGAGTCGTTGATACGCGTCGTCGTCGACGTCGATGTACAGCGCGAGGATCAGGTCGGGATCGAGTTTCGCGATGGCCTCGTACGCGAAATTGGCCTCACCGGTGAACTGTCCGCGGTTGAAGACCTCGGGGTGCGTCCCGCTCAGCGCGTCCTGGGCCCAGGGCCAGGTGGCGTCCGGGTAGTCGCCGTACCAGTCGGTGACGCCGACCGGCTGACGTCCGAACGCGAGGAGTGTGTCCTGGTCGGAGTAGCCGACCGTGACGATGCGCTGAGGGTTGCCCGGGACTTCGGTCGTTCCCTTCTTGTGCGTCACCGTCCGGGTGCCGCCTTCGGTGTCTGCTGCGGTTCCCGAGGAACACGCTGCGGCGACGACGGCAAGGCCGACCCCGGCGCTCACGCTCAGGAACTTGCGACGGTTGAGCGTTCGCATCCACATACCTCCCTGTAGGTGAGGCTAACCTACAGTGAGTGGTCCCGGCCGTGCATCTGCGGCGGAAACGGCGGAGTCGGCTCGGGAATCGGGGGCTGCGGAGGTCCCGGAGGTTCCGGCGGCCCCGGTTGCGGCCCGGGCTCGGGAGGTGCAGGTTCCGGCCCCGGCTCGGGCGGAAACGGGTGAGGCGGCGACGGCGTCGGTGGGACGGGCGGAGGGCTCGGATCCGGCGGCACCGGCTCCGGATCCGGCACGGGATTGCCGAGCTCGTCGTGGGCACTCGTCATCAACTGACCACCTTCCGATCGGCTGATTGAGTGGTACCCGGAACGGGCATCCCGCAATCACGCGGTGAGCTGTGGCCGCCCGGGAACAAAACGCGGGATCGGTGCGTTGTCTAGCAACCGTGCCCCGCAAGTGTGGAATTTCACGACACGGGGAACATGAGCCAAAGGGAGGAAGTCATGGCAACCGACTACGACGCACCACGGGTTACCGTCGACGACGAACTCGCCGCGGACTCGCTCGAAGAACTGAAGACACGGAGGAACGACTCGCAGTCGTCCGTCGTCGACGTCGAGGAGACCGACACGGCGGAGTCCTTCGAACTGCCCGGCGCCGACCTGTCCGGTGAGGAACTCACTGTCCGCGTCGTTCCGAAGAGGGCCGACGAATTCACTTGCAGTAGTTGCTTCCTGGTCCATCATCGGTCGCGTCTCGCGTCCGAAGAGGGTGGACAGCTGATCTGCCGCGACTGCGTATAGGAGGCCCGAGTGGCCGAGGTCAGTAGAACGTTCACCGTCGCCGCACCGCTCGAGAAAGTCGTCGCGTACCTGCGCGACTTCGCGAACACCGAGGCCTGGGATCCCGGGACCGACACGTGCGAGCAGACCACCCCCGGTCCGGTGGCGGTGGGCACGGAATGGCACAACGTGTCGTCGTTCTTCGGCCGCACCACCGAACTCACCTACCGCATGACCCGCGACGACCCCGATCACGTCGTCTTCGAGGGTCGCAACGGCACCGCAGCCACGTCGGACGATCTGGCGTTCGAGAAGGTGGACGACGCCTCCACGTCGATCACCTACCGCGCCCACCTCGAATTCACCGGCCTGGCGCGATTCGCCGACCCCGTCGCCCGCCTCGCATTCGAGGTGCTCGCGGCCAAAACCGTCAAGCAGATGACCGGGGTCCTCGAAGCGAGGTAAGCGTATTCACGATTCAACAGCGCCCTCACTCGACGAGTGAGGGCGCCGCTGCATATCAGGGCCGATCAGCTGAGGTGATGCACCTCCTGCAGCCCGTACACCGGTGTCGGGATCTCCTCGTGCCGGGCCTTGAGCTGCAGAGCGAGGTACAGCGAGTAATGCCGCGACTGGTGCAGGTTGCCGCCGTGGAACCACAGCGCTTCCTGCTGCGTCGGCTTCCACATGTTGCGCTGCTCGCCCTCCCATGGTCCGGGGTCCTTGGTGGTGTCCGAGCCGAGGCCCCAGCACTTTCCGACCTTGTCGGCCACTTCCTGACCCATGAGGTCGGCGGCCCACCCGTTCATGGACCCGTAGCCGGTGGC
Organism: Rhodococcus sp. P3_B8; assembly: GCF_056402775.1. Lineage (NCBI taxonomy): Bacteria > Bacillati > Actinomycetota > Actinomycetes > Mycobacteriales > Nocardiaceae > Rhodococcus > Rhodococcus sp. P3_B8. The sequence continues at coordinate 37,468 of NZ_JBFUGT010000017.1, read as the reverse complement.
GTAGACGACGAGGTCGGCAGGCAATTCCGTCCCGTCGGTGAGAACCACGGCGTCCTCGGTGAGGTGGTCGACCTGCCCGGACACGAGGTGGATGCTGCCGTCTGCGACGAGTTCGGACKCGCCGACGTCGATGTAGTAGCCGGATCCGCGGCGCAGGTACTTCATGAACAGACCGGAGCCGTCGTCACCGAAATCGAGCTTGAATCCGGCCTTTTCCAGGCGGTCGTAGAAGTCCCTGTCCCGTTCGGCGACCTTCTGATAGATCGGGATCTGGAACTCGTGCATGATCTTGTACGGCAGCGACGCGAACGTGAGGTCGGCCTTCTCCGTCGTCATGCCCGCCGCAACCGCGCGCTCCGAGTAGAGGTCGCCGAGGCCGAGGTCCATCAGCGAGTCCGACTTCACGATGTGGGTGGACGACCGCTGCAGCATCGTCACGTCGGCGCCGTTCTCGAACAGCGCCTTGCAGATGTCGTGAGCCGAGTTGTTGGCACCCACGACGACGACGCGCTTGCCCACGTAGGCATCCGGACCGGGGTGCCGGCTCGAATGGTGCTGCTCGCCCCGGAAGACGTCCTGGCCCGGGAACGACGGAACATTCGGCTTGCCCGACATGCCGGTCGCGAGCACCAGCTGCTTCGGGTGGAGCACCACGTCCTCGCCGTCGCGGTCGAGGACGACGGTCCACTCCTTGGTCTCCTCGTCGAACGTCGCGGACGTGCAGGTGGTGGACGACCAGTACGGAATCTCCATCACCTTGGTGTACATCTCCAGCCAGTCGCCGATCTTGTCCTTCGGCGCGAAGACCGGCCAGTTGTCCGGGAACGGCATGTAGGGCAGGTGGTCGTACCAGACCGGGTCATGCAGGCACAGCGACTTGTACCGGTTGCGCCACTGGTCGCCGGGGCGTTCGTTCTTGTCCACGACGATGGCCGGGACACCGAGTTGGCGCAGCCGCGCGCCGAGCGCGATGCCGCCCTGGCCGCCGCCGATCACCAGAACGTACGGCTGGCGGGTGTAGCCGAGTTCCCGCTCCTCGATTTCCCGCTTCTCCGCCCAGCTCAGGGTGTCGCCGCCGGAGCCGTGGACAGCACCCTTGACGCGGTTCCGTCCACGGCGTTCCTCGTGGCCCTTCAACTCCTGCATGGTGGTGAGGAAGGTCCACGCCTCGTCGCCCTTCAGGCGCAGGTGTCCCTTGCCCCGGCCCGTCGCGGTCTCGAACTCGATCCATGCCGAGGTGACGCCGTCGGCCTCGTCCGGTGTCTCGGTGGTGCGGAAGTTGACGGGGTCGGTGTCGTCCAGGCGTGCGTGGAGCATCGCGGCGACGGCGTCGCGTCCCTCGACCGTCTTGAGGTTCCAGGTGAACGCCACCAGGTCGCGCCAGAAGCTGTCGACTGCGAACATGCCCGCGGCGCGGTCGACGTCACGCGCGGCGAGAGCGGATTCGAAGCTCGCCAACCACAGGTCGACTCGTTCCTGAGGTGTCAGGGACGTCTGCACCGCAGTCGGCTGAACCGTCTGTGTCATGTACCTCTCCTTCGCTTGGTATGTGACATACAGCACACTCCGGAGTGGGGCGAGCGGCAAGCGTTGCATCGTGTTGCAGTCCCCGCCCGTGAGTACTTGTTAACCGCGGGCGGTTGATAAGTACTCACGGGGCGCGAATGTCGAAATTGGGGGTAGCCCGTTCGACGTACTGTGTGAGTCCACGGCACGAAGGCCGGGACCGACCACAATCGAGGAGGAAATCATGCGAGTCATGGTGATGATCGAGGGTGCAGGTGCCGACGAAGACAAGATCGCCCCGACCGAGGAAATGCTGGCGGCGATGGGTGCGTACAACGAGGAATTGGTGAACGCGGGCATCATGCTCGACGGTCAGGGTCTGAAGCCGACCAGCGCCGGCGCGCGGGTGGTGTTCGAGGGCGGCACGACGTCGGTGGTCGACGGCCCGTTCACCGAGTCGAAGGAGATCATCGCGGGCTACTGGATCTGGGAGGTGCGATCCCTCGAGGAGGCGATCGAGTGGGTCAAGAAGTGCCCCGCCGACCCCGGCACCGGACTGCGCCAGCTGATCGAGGTGCGGCCGATCTTCGAGTCGGAGGATTTCGGTGACGAGTTCACGCCGGAACTGCGGGAGAAGGAAGCCGCACTGGCGGAGCGGATCCGTGAGCAGCACCCGAACGGCTGAGTTCGGTGGACGTCCAGCGCACGGTCGAGGCGGTGTGGCGCATGGAGTCGCCACGCCTCATCGCGTCGCTCACCCGCCTCGTCCGTGACGTCGGGATCGCCGAGGAGATCGCTCAGGATGCGTTCGTGCTCGCGCTCGAACAGTGGCCGGAGCAGGGCGTTCCCGACAAACCGGGTGCGTGGCTGACGGCCACGGCCAAGCACAAGGCGATCGACCGCATTCGCCGTGAACGGTCGCGGCAGTCGAAGTACACGGAGATCGCCGTCGACCCGTCCGCGCAACCGCCGAGCGCCATGCCGGCGCCGGACGCCGTCGACGGCGTGGAGGATGACCTGCTGGCTCTGGTCTTCGTCGCGTGTCATCCCGTGCTTCCCCGGGAATCGCGGGTGGCGTTGACCCTTCGCCTGGTCGGGGGTCTGCGCACCGACGAGATCGCGCGGGCGTTCCTCGTCCCCTCGGCGACGATGGGGCAGCGGATCAGCAGGGCCAAGCGGACGCTGTCGGAGGCGAAGGTGCCGTTCGAAGTGCCTGCACGCGAGGAACTTCCGGCACGGTTGGCGGCGGTGCTCGAGGTGGTCTATCTGGTGTTCAACGAGGGGTACTCCGCCACGTCGGGCGAGGACTGGATTCGGCGTGACCTCGCGTCGGAGGCGATGCGGCTCGCCCGTGTCCTCGCCGGCCTGCTGCCGCGGGAACCGGAGGTGCACGGACTGGTGGCGCTCACCGAGTTGCAGGCTTCACGGTTCGCCGCCCGGGTGGGCGTCGACGGTGAGCCAGTCCTGCTGCAGGATCAGGACCGGTCGCGGTGGGACCGAACCCTTCTGACGCACGGCAATGCCGCGCTGGAGCGGGCTGTCGGGCTCGGCCGCCCGCTGGGCCCCTATTCGTTGCAGGCCGCGATCGCCGGGTGTCATGCCAGGGCGCCACGTTTCGAGGACACCGATTGGGAGGCGATCGTCGCCCTGTACGACGCGCTGGCGCAGGTGGCGCCGTCGCCGGTGGTGGAACTCAATCGTGCGGTGGCGTTGCTGCATTCGGACGGGCCCGAGGCCGCGCTCGCTGCGCTCGATGCCGTGCGGGACGACCCTCGGCTGGCGCGCCTGCACCTCTACGGCGCCGTGCGGGGCGAAGTCCTCGAACGCCTCGGCCGCTACGGCGAGGCGGCCCGGACCCTCGAGGACGCCGCGGCGACCGCACCGACGCGCCGTGAACGGAACCTCCTCATGGCCCGCGCCGCCGCCGCGTCGGAGCAGGCCGAACCGTGAGTCTCCACCATTGATTCACGATTTCCTGAATACAGAAATCGCTGTACAGTAAGAATTATGGAGACGCTGGTCCACCGGGACGCCCTCGCGCGTTTCGGATACGCGCTGTCGGACACCACCCGCACGCAGATTCTGCTGAGCCTGCGGTCCGGGCCCGGGTATCCATCGGAGTTGGCCGAGAAGATCGGGGTATCCCGGCAGATCCTGTCGAATCATCTGTCGTGCCTGCGTGGGTGCGGTCTGGTCGTCGCGGTGCCGGAGGGTCGGCGGAGCCGGTACGAACTCGCCGACCCGCGGATCGCACGTGCCCTCGACGACCTGCTCGGCCTGGTGCTCGCGGTCGATCCGTCCTGCTGCCCGGACGCGGAGACCGAAGGCTGCTGCTGATGGCGTCCGAACTCGGCATGCCCACCAGACCGTCCGGCGAACGCAGGCAGGTCCTGTCCCGCCGGATCCGGTTCTTCGTGGCCGCGACGATCTCCTACAACGTGATCGAAGCGATCGTGGCACTCACCGAGGGCGCACGGGTGTCGTCGACGGCGTTGATCGGGTTCGGCCTGGATTCGGTGATCGAGGTGTCGTCGGCGGCCGCGGTCGCCTGGCAGTTCGCGGGACGCGATCCCGAGTCGCGGGAGAAGGTCGCGCTCCGAGTCATCGCGTTCTCGTTCTTCGGGCTCGCCGCGTACGTGAGCGTCGACGCGGTGCGGTCACTGCTGGGAGTCGGCGAAGCGCAGCACTCGACGGTCGGAATCGTACTGGCCGCAGCAAGTCTGGCCGTGATGCCGGTCCTGTCCTGGGCGCAGCGCCGGGCCGGTCGTGAACTCGGTTCCCTGTCGGCGGTCGCCGATTCCAAACAGACGCTGCTGTGCACGTACCTGTCCGCGGTGCTGCTCGTCGGGTTGCTGCTCAACAGCACCCTCGGCTGGTCGTGGGCCGATCCGATCGCCGCCCTGGTGATTGCGGTCATCGCCGTCAAGGAAGGCGTCGACGCGTGGAAGGGCGACACCTGCTGCCCTGCGCCGGTCGGTGGTCGCGCGGTCGATCAGGATCCAGGTTGCGACTGCTGCGACTTGTGATCGCCGAACGGCTCGTCGCGTTCGCGGACGGCCTCACGGAATCCGGCGGTGGCCGAGCGTAATTGGAACGCGTACCCCTCGCGGGTGTGCCGGGACATGCCGTCGAAGACGGTGCTCACCATCGTCGAGTTGGCGACGCCCTGCGCCAGTAGCGCGCTGTTCAGTGCGAGTTTCACCATCATCAGCTGATTGACGGGCATCCTCGCGATCCGCTCGACGAGGTCCTCGGTGCGGCGGTCGAGTTCCTCCGCGGGCGCCGACTCCACCGCCAGACCCCACTCCGCCGCCTGCCGCCCCGTGATGCAGTCGCCGGTGAGGAGGAGTCGCTTCGCCCGCTGGTCGCCGAGGCGGTGCGCCCACATTCCCGCAGCAGGCACACCCCATACCCGGGTCGGCGGATAGCCGATCTTCGTGTCGTCCGCGGCGACGATCTGGTCGCAATACAGCGCGATGTCGGTGCCGCCGGCCACGCAGAATCCGTGGATCTTCGCGACCGTCGGCTTGTTCGCGTGGAGCAGGCTCGCGAAACCGCGGTTGAACCGGCTCATCATCGCGTAGTCGGCCATCGGATCCCAGTTGCCGAACGGATTGTGGTTGCGCGCCTGAACGATCGGATCGAGCACGGTGCCCGTCGTGCGGTCCGGTTCCTCGTCGGTGTGGCCGCCGTTCTCGGCGAAGATGCCCAGGTCGTATCCGCCGCAGAATCCCTTCCCGCGCCCCGACAGCAGGATCACGTGGACGCGGGGATCGAGGTCGGCGCGTTCCACGGTGGCGGCGAGTTCGACAGGAGTGTCGGCGGTGATCGCGTTGCCGTGGTCGGGACGGTTGAACGTGATCCGGGCAATCCGCCCGGTCACCTCGTAGGTGAGGGTTCGATACTCCGCCGCGTCGTCCGCCCGGTCCGGTTCACGACCCGCGAACAGGGAGTCGCCGCCCTCGTCCCAGCCGTCGCGCCAGGCCGCCGGACGGGTGCCGGCGTGGTCGTCGCGGCCGGTCACGACCCCACCTTGGGAGTGGCGCGGTCGATGATGGCGGCGGTGTCGACGCCGGCCGGCAGCGTCCCGAACACGGTGCCCCAGTCGCCGGACAGCCGGCTGACGCAGAACGCGTCGGCCACCGCCGGGTGTCCGTGGCGGATCAGCAGCGACCCCTGGAGGGCGAGCGCCATGTCGCCGACGATGCGCCTGGCCCGGTGCTCGAGCGTGTCGAGATCGCCGAAACTCGCCTTCAGATCCGCGACGGCGGTGTCGAGTCGCGTGTCGGCTCCCGCGGTGGAATCGAGTTCGTCGAAGAAGACCTGAAGCGTCTCCGGCTGTTTCGCCATCGCACGCAGAGTGTCGAGGGCGGCGACGTTGCCGGATCCCTCCCACACCGACAGCAGGGGAGCCTCCCGGTACAACCGCGGCATGCGCGATTCCTCCACATACCCGTTGCCGCCCAGGCATTCCAGGGCCTCGGCGGCGTGGATCGGGCCGCGCTTGCAGACGAAGTACTTGCTGACCGCCAGCGAGATGCGACGCAGGGTGTTCGCGTGCTCGTCGCCGGCGGTCGCCCGGTCGGTGAGCGCGGCCAGCCACAGGGCGACGGTCGTGGCCGCCTCCGACTCGACGGCGAGGTCGGCGAGCACGTTCCGCATCAGCGGCTGATCCACCAGGTGGGCGCCGAATGCGCTGCGGTGCACGGCGTGGTGCGCGGCCTGCGCGGTGCCGACACGCATGCCGGTGGCGGTGCCGATGGTGCAGTCGAGCCGGGTCATGTTGACCATCTCGATGATCGTCGGAACGCCGCGGCCTTCCTCGCCGACCAGCCAGGCCACCGCCTCGTCGTACTCGACCTCGCTGCTGGCGTTGGAATGGTTGCCGAGCTTGTCCTTGAGGCGCTGCAGGTGCATCCGGTTGCGGGTGCCGTCCGGCAGCACCCGGGGGAGGAAGAAACACGACAGTCCGCCGGGGGCCTGCGCCAGCACGAGGAACACGTCGGACATCGGCGCTGACGTGAACCACTTGTGGCCGGTCAGGAGGTAACTGCCGTCGGACTGCGGCACCGCGCGGGTGGTGCCCGCGCGGACGTCGGAGCCGCCCTGCTTCTCCGTCATCGACATCCCGGCGATCAGTCCGGCTTTGGTCAGCGGTGGGTGCAGCGCCGGATCGTAGACCCGGGCGGTGAGCAGCGGTTCGTACTGTTCCGCCAGCTCACGGTGGTGGCGCAGGGCGGGGACGACGGCGTACGTCATGGAGATCGGGCAACCGTGTCCGGCGTCGACCTGGCCCCAGACGGCCATCTTCGCGGCCCGGACCAGGTGGGCGCGCGGGTGCGGGTCGGCCCACGGTGCGCCGTGCAGGCCCATCTCGACGGCGGTGGTCATCAGCTGGTGGTACGCGGGGTCGTACTCCACCTCGTCGATGCGGTTGCCGTAGCGGTCGTGGGTGCGCAGGACGGGAGGGTGCGCCTCGGCGAGATCACCCCAGCGCTGGGCATCCTCGCTTCCGGCGAGGCGTCCGACGTCGTGCAGTTCCTCGAGCGCGTCGTGGGCGCCTTCGCGTTGCAGCGCTTCGAGGATCGGTGGGTAATCGGCCGCGTCGAAATCGACCAGTGGCGGCGCCTGGTTGACGACCTCGTGTGTGGCACTCATGTCGGGCTCCCGAGGGATCGAAGGGTGAAGGTGAGCAGGGCGGGGATGATCGCGCCGTCGGCGGCACCGCGGGCGAGGGGCAGAATCAGCGCTTCGCCGATGGCGCCGACGATGCAGGCTGCGGTCACCGACGCGTCCTGTTCCGGGATCTCCCCGGCCTCGACGGCGGCGGCGATCGCGACCGCGAGGGCGTCGCGGAAGGACTCGCGGAACAGGAGGCGTTCGGTGTCGACCTGCGGGTCGACAGGTTCGACGAGTAGCGCGTACGCCAGGGTGGGTGCGCGCAGCGCGCGTTCGGCGAACGTGCCGACGGAGGCGGATACCGCAGCGACGCAGCGACCCTCGGCGCCGCGGGCGGCGTTGCCGGATTCGACGGCGGCGCTCACCTCGCGGCTGCAGACGATGCGGAAGACTTCCGCGAACAGTTCGCCCTTGTTCGCGAAGTGCCGGTAGACGGTGCCGGTGCCGACCCCCGCCTCGGCCGCGACCGCGGAGATCGAGCACCCGGCGTATCCGTGGCGGGCGATCAGCCCGATCGCGGAATCGATGAGGGTGGTGCGGAGAGCGTCCAGACGTTCCTGGACGGCGGGTGTGCGCCGGTAGGCCATATCCAAGGAGTGAACACCCGTTCCGTTCTTCCGTCAAGGGTGCTAGCGTCGGCTACACCAGCGAGGAAAGGCGCACTCGATGACTTCCGACGTGGTACTCGTTCGCAAGGACGGCCCGGTCACGACGATCAGCCTGAACCGGCCCGAAGTCCGCAATGCCGTCGACCGGCCCACCGCCGAGGCGCTCGCCGACGCCTTCCGTGCATTCGACGCCGACGAGGACGCGTCGGTGGCGGTACTCCACGGCGAAGGCGGAACATTCTGCGCCGGAGCAGATCTCAAGGCGATCAGTTCCGGGACCGGGAACCGGGTGGCGCCCGACGGCGAGGCACCGATGGGCATCTCCCGGATGCGGTTGTCCAAACCGGTGATCGCCGCGATCGACGGGCACGCGGTGGCAGGCGGACTCGAACTGGCGCTGTGGGCCGATCTGCGGGTAGCCGGTGCGGACGCCGTCCTCGGAGTGTTCTGCCGACGCTGGGGCGTGCCGCTCATCGACGGCGGCACTGTCCGCCTGCCGCGGCTCATCGGGGAAAGTCGCGCGATGGATCTCGTCCTCACCGGGCGGCCCGTCGACGCCGACGAAGCCCTGAGTATCGGGCTGGTCAACCGGAAGGTCGCGGCGGGGGAGGCCCTCACCGCGGCCCGCCGGCTGGCCGCCGAGATCGCCGGCCTGCCCCAGGTGTGCCTGCGGCAGGACCGGTTGTCGCTGCTCGAGCAGTCGGGACTCACCGAGGATCAGGCCCTGCTGAACGAATTCCGGCACGGCGCAATCTCTCTGGCCAACGGGACGGTGGAGGGTGCCGCACGCTTCGCCGCCGGGGCAGGCAGGCATGGGGATGCTGCGCCCGTGAGTACTTATTAACGGCGGGCGGTTAATAAGTACTCACGGGCGGCGGCAGCACCTCCGGTGGGCGGTGTGGTGTGCGTACCTGCTCGCGCTGGCCGCCACGATCTACACGCTGGGGCTCCCCACCGACCGCATCTACCAGGCGACGTGGATCGTCGCCGGCCTCGTCGCCTTCACGATCGATCGGCCGTGGCAGGACCATCTGCGCGTGGTGCGGGACTGGTTGCCGCTCATCGCCGCTCTCGTCGTGTACGACCTCAGCCGGGGCGTCGCCCACGAACTCGGGATGCCGGTGCGGGCGGAGGAACTGGTGACCGTGGAGAGCTGGCTCTTCGGCGGCKCGATCCCCACGGTCTGGTTGCAGGACACCCTCCTACCCCCGACGGGCGAGCTGCCGTGGTGGACTCTGCTCACGGGAATCGTCTACACCAGCCACTTCATCGTTCCGTGGGTGGTCGCGGCCGTCTTCTACGTGTACTCGCGCGACCTGTGGTCGGGGTACATGCGGCGGGTGCTGCTGCTGTCGTATCTCGGTCTGGTCACCTACATTCTCCTTCCGTCCGTCCCGCCGTGGCTGGCCGCCGAGGGGGACGTGATCTCCGGCAGCGTGGGCCGCGTCGCCGGTTTCGGTTTCGGTGTGGTCCCCACGGATGTCGGTACGCGGTGGCTGGAGGCGCAGAGCAACCCCGTCGCCGCGCTGCCGTCCCTGCATGCGGCGTTCGCCCTGCTCGTGGCCGTCGCTCTCTGGCCGTTCGCGAGGAACGTGTGGTCGCGGGCGCTGCTGGTCGCGTACCCGCTCGCCATGGCGTTCGTGTTGGTCTACGGCGGTGAGCACTACGTCGTGGACGTGCTGGCGGGATGGGCGTATGTGGGACTGGCGGTCCTGCTGGCACGGGGGTGGGAGTCGCGCACGACGGCGTGGCCGGGCCGGGCCGTCACCGCCGGCCGCCCGCGACGTCGCTGGTGACCGACACCTCGTCGAGAATGGGCTGGAGGAAGGGCAGGATGCGGCCGACGATCGCCTCGTTGTACGCGACCGGTTGCTGGTTCGGATTCGCGTGACCGGTCCCGTCGAGCTTCGCCACCAGCAGCCTGCCGTCGGTCCCGCCGGACTGTTCGACGAGGATCTTCTGCGTGTAGTCGACGTCGACCACCGCGTCCTTCCACCCCGCGCGGGGACGCACGAAGACGATCCCGGGCCGCGGCTTGTCGTCCGTCTCCACCGCCAGCGACTTCAGGTTGTCGATCGCACCGGACGCGACGATGGTCTTGAACTGCGATTCGATCAGCCCGTTGCTCGCCACGTCCTCCGACAGGACCTTCTCGGTGAGGACCTCGTCGACGACGTCGCGGAACTCGTCGACGTCGACGTGCGGATACCAGTCCGACTTCGTGTCGAGGAACCTGCTCTGCCGGGCCGCGGTCTCCACGAGCAGGCGCATCGTCCGGCTCTCCCGCGCGCCGGGGAGCCAGCCGATCCACCTCAGCATGTCCTCGCCGCTGTCGCGGCTCCCGGCCCGGACGGCGTGCAGGTCCACGGGGGTGCAGTCGAGCACCACTCCGATGAGGTTGGCGTCCGTGTCCTCGTAGATGTGCTGCGCGACCTCCAGCGCGACGACGCCGCCCATGCTGTGCCCGGACAGGACGATGTTGTCGATGCCCTCGTCGGCCGCGCGGGTGGCGATCAGTTCGCTGATCACCTTGGTGTCGATACCGCCGTTGTCGTACTGGACCGCCCATACCCGCCCGATCCGGTCGTACGAGGACAGGGTGCGGGCGGTGTCGGTGGCATCCTTGTTGCCCAGTCCGACCAGGTCGACGACGGCGGTGTCGTGGTCGGCGGCCGACTGCGCGTCGTATACCTCGTGGATCTGTGGCTGGGTCAGCGCGAGTCGCTCGCGTTCGGGTTGCACGTCGTGCACCCAGTACTGTCCGCCGGCCAGGAGCAGGGGGACGGTCCCGAGCGCGACCGCGGCGAGGAAGCGCCGGGTGCGACCGAATTTCTGCCATTGGTGACCGAGCCGTGTCGCGTGCAGACGCGCCTTGCGGCGATCGTTGCTCCAGTCGGCCACGGTGGACGGATGGCGTGTCATTCTCTCCGACATCCACTCCGATGGTACGCGCGGAGGCAGAGTGGCCCTGCTACGCGCGAACGAGCTGGGAGTACTCCACCCCGGTCAGCTCGACGGACCTCTCCCACAGGGCCGCCGCGAGTTTCGTGTTCCGTGCCCCACCGGTGCGCGGCGAGCGCGCCACCGGTCCCCGAACCCCGAACAGTTGGTTCGGACCCAGGTAGTCGTCCGTGTGGACGTCGGGCATCGTCGCCGCGTACAGCTGTCCGAGCGCACCGTCCTTCTCGTCGTTGCCCACCACCCGCAATCCGAGGTGGGTCACGGCGAGAGCCCCCGGGATCGGCGGAACCATCGAGTCGAAGAGATTGGTGGCGGCGATGCCGGGGTGTGTCGCCACCGAGAGAAGTGGAAGACCCGCGGCTGCACTGCGCCTGGCCAATTCGCCACTGAACAGAAGGTTGGCGAGCTTCGACTGGTTGTACGCACCCATCCGGGTGTACTTGCGGCGGTCGAAGTTCAGGTCGTCGAGCACGATCCGGCCGCGGCGGTGCGCGATGCTCGCGAGCGTCACGACACGCGGTGCGGGAGCACCGAGGAGCGCCGGGAGGAGCTGTCCGGTGAGCGCGAAATGCCCGAAATGGTTTGTGCCGATCTGCAGTTCGAAACCATCGGTCGTGCGGCCGAAGGGAACGGCCATCAGTCCCGCGTTGTTGATCAGCACGTCGATCCGCGGTGCGACGCCACAGGCGTGCTGCGCCGCGTCGCGGACCGAGGTCAGGTCGGTGAGGTCCAGGGGAATCAGGTGGTGCTCGGCGTCGCTGCCCGCCTTGCGGATCCGGGTGAGCGCGGCGGCGCCGGTCTGCGGATTGCGGCACGCGAGCAGGACCGTCGCGCCCGCACCGGCGAGCGCCGTCGCGGCGTGGAGCCCGAGTCCGTTGTTCGCGCCGGTGACGAGGATCGTCCTGCCCCACTGGTCGGGGATGTCGCCGAACCCGAAGTGCCTGTTGTCGAGTGGTGTCATGAAGGAACCGTCTCCTCGGGAGGGTTGTCAGATATCCAGGACGACGCGCTCGCCCTGCGTGCGTTCGACGCAGAGCAGCATCTGGCCGGAGGTCCGGCCCTCGTGCTCCACGCGGACGGCACAGGTGCCGCAGAACCCCTGCCGACAAGAGAAGGCGAGCCCGGGACGCACGTCGGAGATCGCGTCGAGCGCCGTCCGGTCGGCGGGAACGACGACCACCTCGCCGGTGCGGGCGAGTTCGGCCTCGAACGGCCGTCCGTCGACGATCGGTGGGGGCGAGAACCGCTCGTAGTGGAATTCGGCACCAGGCGGCAGGGCGTCGTCGATCGCCTCGATCATCGGGATCGGTCCGCAGCAGTACACCGCGGACGTATCGGTCACCGCGCCGAGAAGCTCTGCTGCGGTAGGTATTCCGTCTCCGTCGTCGGTGCGCACCGTCACCCGGTCGCCGAACTCCGCGAGCTGGTCCAGGAAGGGCAGCGACTCCCGGTTACGGCCGGTGTAGACCATCGACCAGTCGAGGCCGAGGCGATGGGCAAGGCGCACCATCGGGAGGATGGGGGTGATCCCGATTCCGCCGGCGACGAAGTGGAGGCCGTCGGCGGTCGATCCGTGTCCGGGCAATGCCAGGGGGAACGCGTTGTACGGGCCGCGGACCTTCACCGAGGCTCCGGGGTGCAGGAGGTCGTGGACCTCGAGTGAGCCTCCGCCGCCGTCGGGAATGCGCCGCACCGCAATGGTGTACGCGCGACTGTCTGCAGGGTCACCGCACAGGGAATACTGACGCCGCCGCCCGGACGGCAGCTCGAGGTCGAGATGCGCGCCCGGCCGCCACCGGTCGAGTTCGCCGCCGGTGGGGGCGGTCAGCGTGAGGCTCACGACGTTCTCGTCGTGCGCCACCATTCTGCGCTCACGCACCAGCATTCGCCGGCTCCCGTCGCTGACCGGTGGGGTGAGGTCGGTGCGGTAGAGGAAGCGCAGCGACCGCATGTACGCGGTGGTGACACCGGCGACGGCACGCAGCAGCGGGTCGCGTTGCCGCCTCCCCCACAGATCACCCGGTACGGAGGTCGGTGCCGGATACGTCGGAGTCACTACGCCGCCCTCGCGGCCGGCGACTTGGCCAGGTAGGCGATCGCCTGCGCCGTGTCACCCTCGGCCTGCGGCGAGTACCGGGGGTTGAGGTATCGGAGCGCGCCCCGGAACAGGCTCGACAGTCCGGGCAGGGAACCGCGGCGCATCGCCGCGAACAACCCCATCCACAGCGAGAAGTAGCCGCGGTCGCGCATGGTCGGGTCGGCGTGCACGATGAACTTCAGCCCGCGCGTCATCACCACCAGAAACGCGAGATACGACACCAGCATCGCGAGGTTGCGGCGGAAGTACCCCACCCCGAAGTACATGGCGACGTCGTGAGCGACGTTGCGATGCTCGACCTCCTCCGCGCCGTGCCAGCGGTAGAGGTCGGTCATGCTCGGGTCGGCGTCGAAGTCCTCGAGGCGCGCGTTGAGGATCCAGTCGCCCAGGAACGCCGTCATGTGCTCGATCGCACCGATGAACGCGAGCCGTTCGACGAGTTGCTGACGCTGCGCGCGGGCGCTGCCCATCTCCCTGCGGCCCAGCACCTTCCGCATGAGGAATTCCGACTGCAGCACGAACGGCCGCGGATCCACGTCGTGTGCGTCCAGGAACTCGTACAGCACCACGTTGTGGGTCTCGGCGTGCATCGCTTCCTGCCCGATGAACCCGCGGACGTCGGCGCGGAGCCGGTCGTCGTTGATCAGGGGGAGCGCCTCGGTGAATGTCGCGCAGAACCACCGCTCCCCCTCGGGGAGGATCAGGTTGATCGCGCTGAGCGTGTGGGAGGCGATCGGTTCGCCGGGAATCCAGTGTAGCGGGGTCCGGGACCAGTCGAACTTCACGTTGCGTGCCTGCAGGGTCACGTCACCGGGGTCGACGTCGATCGCGTCGACCTTCTTTCCGTTCCGCAGTGCCATCAGTGATCTCCTCGAAGTCGGCTTCGGGCGAGGGGCGCCGTTCGGCCGCGTGGCCGCTGGTACCGCGAGTCACGATGAGCGTTACCCGCGGTTACGTTTTGTGCGAGTCGAGTGTCACACCGGCGAACTTCGGTGTCAACCACTACTGCCGTTGTCGGAACACGGTCCCGTACCCTGGGTATCGGCACAGGTCCAACGAGTATTCGGAGTCCAGGCGAAGTGGCAGAAACAGACACCCCGCGGTCGTGGGACCGGCGGGCACGCGCCCGTGAAGAGTTCATCGACGCCGCCTACCGGGTGATCGACACGCACGGCCCACGCCCGAGCATGAACGACATCGCCAAGGAGGCGGGGGCCACGAAGCCCCGGCTGTACCGGCACTTCGCCGACAAGGCCGACCTCTACAAGGCCATCGCCGACCGCACCACCCACGACGTCTACAAGCTGGTGGCGCCCAAGTTCAACTTCCTGCTCACCACACCGCACGAGGCGCTGAACCATGCCATCACCGGCTACGCCGAGGTGGTCGCCGAGCACCCGAACGTCTTCCGCTTCCTGGCGGACGGCGAGCTGAAACAGGACGGCGCGGGATCCGCCCTGTCCCTCGACGTCGAGCGCGACCTCACCGAGCGGCTGGCAGGCGTCGCGTCGACGATCTTCGAGTCCGTGTCCGCCGAAGTCTCCGACGTCCGGTTCACCGCCCGCGCGGCGGTCGGGATCATGGTCTCGACCACCGACCTGTGGCTCGAGTCGTCGAAGGGTTCCGCGAAACCGGACACCGAGTACTTCGTCGGCCAGGTGGCGCCCCTCGTGTGGGGCGTGCTCGACGCGTTCCTCCGTCGCAACGGGATCGAACTCGACCCCACCGAGCCGCTCTATCTCGCGCTCGCCCGCATCAACGCCCCGTGAGTACTTGTCAACCTCCCGTGGTTGATAAGTACTCACGGCGGAAGTGGCTGGACTCCGGGCAGAGGGCGGCGACCGGTGCGACGTCGGTCGCGTAGTCGACGTCGCGGAGCGTCGGCAGCGACAGCACCTCGGCGCCCGCCGCGAGGAGGGCCTCCCGGGTGAGGCGTCCGGTGTCCGGACTCGACGTGGGAACCGATCCGATCGCCTCCGTCGCCACGGCGTCGGGCACTCCGAGGATCCACCACCCGCCGTCCTCCGCGAGTCCGAGGACGCACCGGCCTCTCCGTTCGGTGAGCAGGTCCGCCGATTCGGCGAGCAGTACCGCCGTCACCTGCGGTGTGTCCATGCCGATCTGGAGTATCGGCAGGCCGAACGCGTCGAACGTGTCGGCGTGGGCGTTCACCAATCGCGCCGCGAAATTCTCACCCCGCTGCGGCAGCACCGTGAAACAGTCCAGCGCCGAGGCGATGTCGGTGCCCCGGACCGCCCGGCCGAGGTCGCCGGTCATCGCCACCACCCGCTGCGCGACACCCGCACCGGTGACGGCGTCCAGGGTGTCCAGCAGCGAGGCGGCGGCGAGGTCGGCGGCCCGGGCGTCGCCGACGTCCCGCGCGAGCCGGGTCTTCGCGAACCCGGGCACCGGCGCCTTCGCGACCACGAGTACTGCGACGTCGAGGCTCACCCGATCACCTTCCAGAAGTCGTGGACGGCGACGACGGTGCCCTTCAGCGAACCCGACACCTTCGACGCGCCGGCGGTGCGCGGCCGGTACGTGATGTCGTGTTCCACGACCCGCCAGTGGGCGCGGCCGGCGAGCACGAGAAGCTGCAGCGGATAGCCCGACCTGCGGTCGTCGACACCCAAGTCGAGGAGGTCCTGTCTGCGCACGGCTCTCATCGCCCCGAGGTCGTGGATCGGCAGCCCGTACCGGCGCCGGAGTCGTGCGGCGAGGACGGCGTTGCCGATCCTGCTGTGCAACGGCCACGTCCCACGCCGATCGGCCCGACGCCGTCCCACAGCGAGGTCGGCTCCCGAGCCCAGCGCGACGACCAGTCGCGGGAGTTCACCCGCGTCCATCGAGCCGTCGCCGTCCAGCACGCAGACCACCGGTGTCTGCGCCGCCAGCACCCCGGCGTGCACGGCCGAACCGTAGCCCGGGACGTGCTCCCGCACCACCGACGCACCGTGCGCCCAAGCGACCGCGGCGGTGTCGTCGGTGGAGTTGTTGTCCACCACCACCGTCCGGTAGTCGCGGGGCACCGCCGCCAGCACTCCGGGCAGGGATCCGGCCTCGTTCATGCACGGGATCACGACGGTGACGTCCCGCGCAGAGATCGGCTCGCGCTCAGACACGGGGAGGTCCCGCCGGCGCCGCGTCCCTCAGGGGTGCGTGCGCGAACGCCGCGATTCCCTCGGCGGGCATGATCTGCGCCCGGAATCCCAGCCGCTCCCGGGCCAGCCGGGGGTCGGCGACGATGTGCCGCACGTCGCCGGGACGGTACTCGCCGGTCACGACGGGTTCGGGCCCGCCGTACGAACGCGCGAGCGTCGCGGCCACCTCCCCGATCGTGATCGGTTGCCCCGAGCACACATTGAACGCCGAGAATCCCGGCAGCGCAGACTCGACCGCGGCCACGTTCGCCGCCGCGACGTCGTGGACGTGCACGAAATCCCGCGTCTGCCTGCCGTCCTCGAACACGTGCGGAGGGTCGCCGTTCTCGAGGGCGGAACGGAACATCGCGGCCACCCCGGAGTACGGGGTGTTTCGCGGCATGCGATCGCCGTACACGTTGTGATAGCGCAGAGCCGTCACGGAACCACCGGTGGCCAGTGCCCAGGCGAGCGCGTAGTTCTCCTGGGCGACCTTGCCTGCGGCGTAGAGACTCCGCGGCCGCAGCGGCGAGTGCTCCTCCACGAGTGCCCACTCGAGGGGCTCTCCCGTGTCTGGATCCGTCTCGTCGAAGATCCCCGCCGCCAGGTCCTCGGCCCGGCGGGCGGCCGGTTCCACGAACTCGCCCCGCCCGTTGTGGTACCGGCCTTCTCCGTAGACGACCATCGACGACGCGAGTATCAGCGTCTCGCAACCCGATTCGTGCATCGCGGCGAGCAGCGTCGCCGTACCGAGATCGTTGTGGCTGGCGTAGGCCGGGGCATCACGCACATCCACACCGGCGCCGACGACGGCGGCCTGATGACACACGACGTCCACACCCCTCAGCAGTTCGATCAGAGCGGGACGGTCGCGGACGTCGGCCCGTCGCACACCGTCCGGTGGTTCGACGTCGGCACCGTGCGCGGACGGGAGCAGAGCGTCCACGGCCACGACGTCGTGACCGGCTTCGATCAGCGCGACGTGGACGTGACCGCCGATGAATCCTGCTGCACCCGTGAGCAGTACGCGTGTTCCCGTCATGGTAACTCGATCGGCAGTGTCACACCCTCGTGGACGCGACAGGCTTCGCAGGGGCCCTCGGGGGCGGCGGCGATCGCGGACCGCACCAGCGTCTTCAGGGACCCGAGATTGCGCTGGAACTCGGCGAACACGTCCACTGCGCGTACCCCGGCGCCGGCCTCGATTCCCGCATCGAGGTCGGTGACCAAAGCGATGGTGGCGTAGCACATCTCGAGTTCCCGGGCGAGGACCGCCTCGGGGTGGCCCGTCATGTTGACGAGGGTCCAGCCCTGCCGGGCGAACCACACGCTTTCCGCCCTGGTCGAGAAGCGCGGGCCCTCGACCACCACCAGCACACCGCCCTCCACGGTGCCCGGCCGGGCGGCGGCCTTGCGCAGGTCCGAGCAGTACGGGTCGGCGAACTGGATGTGCACGCCGCCTCCGTCGAAGAAGGTCTGCGTGCGGCCGCTGGTGCGATCGACCAACTGGTCCGGCACGACCATCGAGCCCGGTCCGAGGTCCGGGGTGAGGCTCCCGGCGGCGCAGGGTGCGAACACCTGCCGCGCGCCCAGTGTGCGCAGCGCCCACAGGTTCGCGCGGTACGGGATGGTGTGGGGCGCGAATTCGTGCCGGGCGCCGTGGCGGGGGAGGAACGCCACCCGCCTGCCCTCCACGTCGCCGACCGTGATCGGGGCGCTGGGGTTGCCGTACGGAGTGTCGATCGTGACTTCCGCGGCGTCCTCGTCGAAGAACGAGTAGAAGCCGCTCCCGCCGATCACGGCGACGTCCGCGCGGGCCGGTTCGCGTGCACTCATTGCGGTCATGCAGTCAATCCTCCGTCGTTATGCTGGGCGCGAGTGCGACTTTCGCCGAAGGAGATGACGTCATCGGATCCCCGCAGCGCGCCGAGGAGCGGAATTTCCGGTACCACGACGTCGTGGGCGCCGCACTCGCCCTGATCCTGGTGGTGGTCGCGTTCGTCGTCCCGCGGCTGGGAAACGAGACGATCACCCCCATCGTCCACCGCACCGCGGAGAGTGTGCGGGACTTCGCGGACGCCGCGCCGCTGTTCGGGTTCCGCGACGTGCACGTCGGGTGGGGGACGCCGGTCGCCGTCGCCGTCGCGGCGGCGGTCGTGTTGTGGGGGCCGGGTCTGGCGCAGACGTTGGCGTGGCGTCGTCTCACGGTGGGAGTGGGGCTCGTGTCCGCCCTGTGGGCGATGGCGCTCGCGCTGGTCGACGGCTGGCAGCGTGGGTTCGCCGGGCGCCTGACCTCGACCGACGAGTATCTCCACGAGGTTCCTGGTGTCACGGACATCCCGGCGACGCTGCGTGGTTTCGCAGACAGAATCCTGGACCTGCAGCCCGATTCGTGGACCACCCACGTGTCCGGGCATCCGCCCGGTGCGCTCCTGACGTTCGTCTGGCTCGACCGGATCGGACTCGACGGCGGCGCCTGGGCGTCCGCGCTGTGCGTCGCGGTCGGATCCAGCGCCGGCGCCGCGGTGATCGTCGCCGTCCGTGCGCTCGGTGACGAGGCCATGGCTCGTCGCGCGGCCCCGTTCCTCGTCCTCGCACCCACCGCGATCTGGGTGGCGGTGTCGGCGGACGCACTGTTCGCCGGCGTGGTCGCGTGGGGCATCGCCCTGCTGGCCCTCTCGGCGACTCGTACAGTCCCGGTCCCCGCGCTCGTCGCGGTGGCGGCGGGTGTGTTGCTCGGCTTCGGTGTCTACCTCAGCTACGGGCTCACGCTGATGGCGATCCCGGCGGTCGCCGTTCTGATCATCGCGCGCACGGCCCGCCCGCTGGTCGGCGCCCTGGCCGGTGCGCTCGCGGTGGCGGCCGTGTTCACGCTGTACGGATTCTGGTGGTTCGACGGCTACCAGCTGGTGCAGGACCGGTACTACCAGGGCATCGCGTCGGATCGTCCCTTCGCCTATTGGGGCTGGGCCAACTTCGCGTCGCTCGTCTGCGCGGTGGGGTTGGCGGTGCCCGCCGCACTGCCCCGGGCGTTCGCCTGGTCGCGGGTGCGGGCGCTGTCGCCGGTTCCCGTCCTCGTGCTCTCCGCGCTGGCGGCGGTGGTGATCGCCGATCTGAGCGCGTTGAGCAAGGCGGAGACCGAGCGGATCTGGTTGCCGTTCGAAGTGTGGCTTCTCGCCGCCCCCGCACTCCTGCCGCGCGGAAGTCATCGGTTCTGGCTCGCGGTGCAGGCCGCCGGTGCGCTGGCCGTCAACCATCTGCTGTTCACGAACTGGTGACGGCCGGCGCATCCGAGGTGCCGTTCGGGGGCAGACGGTCACTTGGTCGCGATCGTGATGGTGGCGATTCCGACCAGCAACCCCGGCTTCACGGCGTCGGTCTTGAACGTCTCGTTCAGCAGTCCGGCCGCGTCCTCCGAGATCTTGACCTCGGTACCCTGCAGGATCGCGGTGTCGTTCGGGCCTGTCTGCAGCGGCTTCAACGTGCGGCCGTTGAGATCGAACAACACCGCATCGGTGGCCGCGGACGCACCGTTGACGCTCACGTCGCCGGTGAGAAGCGACGTGCCCGGGTCGATCGCGAAATCGGTGAGTTCGACGACGGTGCCGGGCGCCGCCAGCGACAATCCGCTCCCGTCGTGCATGATCTCGCCCTGTACGTAGGGGTCGACCGTGCCCGGCTCCCAGTACTTCACGTTGCCGCCGGTGATCGGGAAGCTGACCGATCCGTCGGCGAGGGCCGCCGTACCCACCACTCCGGGTGTGAGGCCGAGCGTCGTCAGGGCACCGGTGAAGCCGGAATCCAGTGCGACGGCGGTACTCACCCCGGTCAGGTCGTCGACCTGGGCGACGGGTGCGGGTTGCGTGGATGCTGCTGTGCTCACATTCGACGACGCATTCGAGTCGTTGCTCGAACACGCCGCGAGCGGGGTCAGGGCCAGGGTGCCGATGGCCGCCGCTACGAGTGCTTTTCGATAGTTCGACATGATGATCAAACAGCCTTTCCGGAGGAAGGGGGTGGGTGAATGTTCACTAGGTATTCGGTGCGACCTCGCCGGCGGATGGGAGCTCTTTACGCCCATTCCATCCGCACGAAGTACCGATTCGCGTGCTGCAGAACATCGATCACGCTCAGTCCGGCGGCGCGGGCGACCCCGGACACCGCCGCGACACCCACACTCGCCCAGGCGAACCATTCTCCGGCGAGATGCTCCGTCTCCCAGCGCAGTAGTTCGTGACGAACTCCTGTCGTGGTCGGCGGATCCACCTCGGCGATGACAATTCCGTTTGGTTGCAACAGTTCTCGCGCGCGGCTCAGTATCCGCACCGGCTCTCCGCCGATGCCGATGTTGCCGTCGGCGAGCAGCACCCGGTCCCAATGTCCGGACCGCGGAAGCGGTGCGAAGAGGTCGCGGTGCAGAGCGAGGCCGCCGCGGCGGATCGTGAGTTGGACTGCTGTGAAAGACGAGTCGACCCCCAGCGCCGTGACACCGGCCGAGACGAGTGCCGCGGTGAGGCGACCCGGTCCGCATCCGAGGTCCACGGTGGCGCCGTGACACCCGGTGAGCATCACGCGGTCCGCGATCCGATCGGAGAGGGTGGATGCGTCCCCGCCCATCCACCGGCCCACCGGCAGGGGTCGACGCGTCCCCCGGGCGTCGCGCACCCAGCACGGGAGACCCGCGGACGCGCGCCGCATCAGGAGGTCCGTGGAGACGTCGGTTCTCCTCATGGGTCGCTCACCGTGTCACCAGTCGTGCGGGACAAGGCGAGTCGCATGGCGTAGGCGACGGCGGACACCGCGAAGAACGCGGCGGTGAGCAGCAGCCAGCGTTCGAGGAAGGGTTCCTGCGTCAGCCCCGTCGCAGCGAGATACGCGTCGGCGCCCTGCTCGATGATCCCCGGCAGGAACAGCAGCAGCGTCAGACCGGACGCGAGCGCCGGCACGCGAATGTAGTTGAGTGCCGAAACCGACCGCGGTCGTGGAGTTCTCCTGCCCCGCATCGCGTTCAGCCCGGACGTCAGGGACCGGTCCGCGAGTGCGTACAGTGGAAACAGCACGAGGTCGTGCGCGATCACCGCGCCGAGGAACCACACGGCGATCGACTTCCACCACACGTCCTGATCCCACAGATTCTGCGGACCGACCACCGCCACCGCATATCCGGCGAGGGCGAACGTGAACAGCACGGCCAGCAGATGTAGCGGGTTGGCGCCGTAGAAGCGGGCGAATCGGCGCATCTCACGCCTCCCGGAATTCGATGGCCTGCACCCATTTGGTGTTGTGGACGCCGGGCAGGGCGGGAACGATGATCCGGGCGGGGTAGCCGTGGTCGAGGGACAGGTCCGCGCCGTTGACCTCGAGGGCGAGCAGGGCGGCGGCGTCGAGCACCTGATCGGATGTGAGCACCGCCTGGTTGAACGCCCCGGATCGTTCCAGCGACGTCACCTTCGCCGACGCGAACGCGGTCACCCCGGCGGCGTCCGCGAGGTCACGCAGTCGCACACCCGTCCACGTCTCGGTGGTGGACCATCCCTCGACGCACGCGATCGGAAGAGTCGCGGTGTGCGACGGCATGGCGCGCAGCTGACTTCGGCTCAGCTGCACGGTTTCCGCGCCACCCGTCACCGAGAGCCGCCAGGTGTCGCCGGTCTGCTCCGGGGTGATCTGCGCGGCTGCGGCGGTGCGGTTGATCTGAAAGTCGTTGGGACCGTCGCCGTACGAGCGGCCGCGGGGGAGAAGCAGCGCGGCATTGCGCAGGAACCCGCCGGTGGTCTGCCCGACCGACAGGACGGCGACAAGTGCGGCGCCGCCACCGACCAGGGCGAGGGCGCCGCGGCGGCTGATCGTGGGCGAGGTGGGGTCTTCGGCCACGAGGCCGTTCTCGTCCGGCGGTTCGGGGCGCGTGTCCGCGCGGGAGGTGCGCAGCACTTCACGCAACGACCGGGAACGCAGCGACCTCACCATCGGCGGCACCTTCAGGATCGTGTGCGTCACGAACCCGGCGATGAAGACCCACGCGCCCCAGTAGTGCGCCGTGTAGAAGTCGAAGCCGAAGATGTAGTCGTACTGGATGTTCAGCACCCCGGTGATGATTTCGAACAGCGCACCGCCGACCAGGGCGATCAGCGACAGACGTTCGAGCGCCTGCGCCGGCGACCGCACCGGCGGAAACACGAACAGTGTCGGGATCACCGACCACAGCTTGGCGARCACGATCGGCACCAGGATCAGTCCGAGCCCGACATGCAGCCCCTGCGTGAGCCGGTACAACCACGACGGCCGGGTGGGCCACGCGAAGTACGGAAGGTGCAGCCACCCGACGTCGCCGGGACGGGCCTGCCCGAACTGCGGACCGTACGCGATGTACGAGAGCAACCCCGTGACGATGACGACCGGAAGTCCGATCAGCAGGACGAGGCCGAACACGGAGGTCAGCCACGGTCCGCGCAGTGGACTGCGTAATCGTGGGCCGCGAGAGTGGTCGGTCATGGTGTATCAATCCCTCCGGCTCGATCATCTCGAGCCTCAGAGGTAATTCGGTGCCGCCGCCGTGCAGGACTGCTTCCCCCGTGAGTACTTATTAACCGCGGGAGGTTAATAAGTACTCACGGGTGCGCGCCGTGCCGGATCTCGTCGCGGGGCTGGTCGTACCGGACCATTTCGTATCCGATCATCGCGAGCAGGACCGCGGTGAGCACGCCGAGGGTGGCGAGGGCCGGGATGTGCCAGACGACGGGGAGGAGCGCGATCAGGACGACCGCCGTCACGACGCGCGGCACGGTGACCGACCTCGTCGCGTAGGCCTTGAACGCGACCAGCGCGAGGAGGTACAGTGCCGCCCCACCGAACAGTGCGATCAGCGGCCAGCCGTACAGCGGGTCGGTGAGCCGGTGATGGTTGCCGTCGCCGACGTACGACAGGATCTTCTTCAGACCGAGCGACAGCATCACGATCCCGATCACCATCGGCAGGTGCAGGAAGCTGTAGCAGTTGCGGGCGATCTTGATCTGACGCGCACCGGTTGCCTCCTCGAAGGCGTGCTCGACGGCCAGTGACGTGACGTCGAAGTACGACCACCACAGCAGCCCCGACACCGCGAGTCCCAGCAGCGAGGCGACGATGATCGCCCAGGAGATCGGCAGGCTCGCGACGCCGATGCCGAACGACACGATCGACTCACCGAGCGCGACGATAATGATGAGGCCGTGTCGTTCGGCGAAGTGGCTGATCGACCGCAACCGCCAGTCGGTGCCGCCGATCAGTGTGCCGATGTAGTCGCCGGCGAGGGCGAGGATCCACATCACGGTCTGCGCCGTGCCGGTGAGCTGCGATGCGATGAGCAGGAACACGGTGCCGGTGACCATGCTCGGCGCGAACCGCAGCACCTGACCGCGCAGTTGGGGGTCGGTGCGGCTGATCACCCAGAACATCACCAGGTGCAGCAGGCGGACGACGAAGTAACCGAGGGCGAAGATGACGGGGCCGTCGAGTCCGCCGGTCAGATCGTCGAACGCCTCGGGGATCGTCAGGGCGGTGATGAACATGGCGCCCATCGCGCCGAACATCACCACCCGCACGATGCCCTCGTCGGCGCGTACGAGGTTGCAGAGCCAGGCGTACCCCACCCAGCTCCACCACAGGACGGCCATCACCAGTGCGCCGCGCAGCAGGTTCACCCCGGTGGGGTCCTCGGCCATCAGATCGGTGACACGGGTGAGAGCGAACACGAAGACGAGGTCGAAGAACAGTTCGAGCGGCGACACCGACGCTCGTTCTTCGACGAGGCGGGGACGCAAACGATGGGCAAAGGTCACGGGGAGAATGCTGCCACCGGAACGCGACGCGGCAAAGTCCTACGAACTGCGGCGGTCAGTGGGGTCGGGCGCAGCCTTTCGTTCGGGGGAGCCGACGGGGGTGCGGGGGATCCGCCCGGTGAAGAACAACGCCGCGATGGCGAGCAGTGCGGTGACGGCGTACGCCACCTGGAGTGCCTCGAGTCGCGCGTCGGAATTGATGTCGAGGATGTCCTGGGCGGTGGCGTCGGGGACCGACGCCTCCTCCAGGGCCGCCGCCAGTTGAGTGTCGGAGAGGAACGGGACACCGCTCGCCAGTTCGGTGGTCGCCCGCTCTTGGACCGACTGCGGAACGTCGGGATCGGCTTGGATCCCCGCGACGATCGAGGTGCTCAGGGTCGCGATGAGCACCGATCCGATGAGCGCCGTCCCCAGGGACGCGCCGAGGTTGGTGGCGGTGTTCTGCAGCCCGCCGACCTCGGCGCTCTGCGAGTCGGAGACGGCCGAGACCGTGACGGCGCCGAGTTGGGAGGCCAGAGCACCGAGTCCGAGCCCCATCAGCAGCATCGGAACGGCCACGACGCCGGCGTTGGCCCCGGGGTCCATCCCGGCCACGAGGAACAGGATGCCTACGATCATGGACGCCAGACCGAACCGGACCACCCTGCGCGGGTTGGCCTCGGGCCGGAGTTTGGGGATCCCGGCAGCGGCCAGCAGCAGTGCCACGGACAGCGGGATGAGCCGGATCCCGGTTTGGAGCGCGTCGAGTTCGAGCACGACGGACAGGAAAAGGGGGACGGTGAAGAACACGCCCGCTTGGACGGTGAACTGGGCGAAGAACATGCTGAGCCCGCCGGCGAGTTGACGGTTCCGCAGCAGCCGGGGGTCGATCAGCGGCTCGCCGCCGGTGTCGGCGAGATGGGCTTCCCACCGCAGGAACCCGTAGAGCACCAGGAGACCACCCAGCACCAGCCACACGACCGGCGACAGTCCCGCGATCGCGGTTCCGCCGGGCTTGGCCTGCACCCAGCCCCACTCGCTCGAGCGGAGGACGCCGAACACGATCATCCCGAGGCTCACCACCGACAGCGCCGATCCGACCAGGTCGAGGCGCACCTTCGCCGGTGGAACGTCGTTGATGCGTCGGAGCACCAGCAGGATGAGGAGGACGATCACCACCTCGCCGGCGAAGACATACCGCCACGACGCGAACGTGGTCACCGCACCGCCGATGAGGGGTCCGGCGGCAACTGCCATCGCACCCGCCGCGGCCACCAGACCGTAGGCGGCGGGACGCCTTTCGGCCGCGAAGTTCGCCGCGACGAGGGCGACGATCGCGGGCATGATCAGCGCGGCGCCGATCCCTTCCAGCAGGGACCATCCGATCAGCAGCACCGCCAGGTTGGGGGACAGCGCCGTGGTGAGCGAGCCCGCGCCGTAGACGATCAGGCCGAGTGCGAACGCCTTGCGCCGACCGATGATGGTGCCGATCTTGCCGCCGGTGATCATCAGCGTCGCCATGACGAGCGTGTACAACGTGATGGCCGTCTGGATGCCGGTGATCGTGGTCCCGAGATCCGACGCGACTGTCGCCATGGACACGTTCATCACGGAGCTGTCCAATGTCATCAGAAACTGGCTGGACGCCAGCACCGTGAGCACCAGACCGGACCCGGCGACCGCGACCGACTCTTTGCCTGAACTCACGACGGCCTTTCCTGGGACATCTCGAGGCTCGCTTCGGTGAACACTTCCGTGAGCTGCCGCTGGGGAAGGTCGGTCTCAGCGTCGCATGGAGGCACGCCCCGAAAATCATCCGAACAGGGTGAAAGCTCGTGAGACGGTCTCGAACCGGATTATGCTCGGAGAATGGCCGGAATTCTCGTGGGGGATCCCGGATTATTGTGACCGAGCCCTGATCCGGGGTGCCATCCGCGGATCCCCTCGGCATGTACGAAGAGAGGTTTTCCGGTGAACGATATCGACCCGGAGGATAGCGGGCCCATCGATTATCTCGTGGTGGAGTTCCCTGCCGACCGAAGACCGGACGGATCAGCGCTGGCGATCCTCCGCGAACTCGTCGAGCAGGGCACCGTGCGAGTGCTCGACCTGGTCTTCCTTCGCAAGGAAACGGACGGCTCCGTCGTGGCGATCGACGTCGTCGACGTCGGACTCGTGGGCGATATAGATGTGTCGCTCTTCGCCGAGGCCTCGACCGGCCTGCTCGACCTGACGGACATCGCCGACGCCGGATCCGTACTCGAGCCAGGTGCTTCGGCTGCGGTACTGGTCTACGAGAACACTTGGGCCGCACCGCTCGCAACCGCCCTGCGTCGCAGCGGAGCGCAACTCGTGGCGTCGGGCCGCATCCCTGTACAGGGCATCCTGGCGTCACTCGACGCTCTCGAAGCCAGAAGCTGAAACCGAGGACAACACCATGCCTGGACTTCTCCGCGGGATCGCCCGCACCGCCGTCATCGCCGGAACCGCGACGTCCGTGTCGAATCGAGTGTCTCGACGTCAGGGCCAGCGGTGGGCGGCGAAAGAGCAACCACAGCAGCAACCGCAGCAGCAACCGCAAGCCCCGCAGAACGAGGCCCCGGCCTACTCCCAGGCACCCCCGCCGCAGGCCGCCCCCACCCCCTCCTCGGGCGGAGGCAGCGTCGACCGGATCGCCGCGCTGAAGGATCTCGGAGAACTCAGAGCCCAAGGTGTGCTCACCGAAGCCGAATTCAGCGCCGAGAAGGCGAAGATCCTGGCGTCCTAGGACGACCCCGGCAGTCGCCTACTTCATCCACGGCATGAAGGTCGCGAAGCCGGTGGCGACCACCCGCTGATACGACGACCCGATGACGCGGGCCAGCACGTCGAGGGCCTTCGCCTCCCAGCCGATGATCACCCGGGCTTTCCCCTTGCGGACTCCGTCGAGGATCGACTTCGCGGCCATCTCCGGCGAGTGCAGGGCCAGCCGCTTGTCGAAAAAGTCCGCGAAGGTCTGTGCGTCCTCGTCCTCGGCGACAGTGGCGTTGCGGGCCACGGCGGTCTTGATGCCTCCGGGATGCACGCAGGTCACCTCGACGGGGTGCTTGGCGATCAGCATCTCCTGCCGCAGCGACTCGGTGAAGCCGCGCACGGCGAATTTCGCGGCGTTGTAGGCGCTCTGGCCCGGCACGGCGATCAGCCCGAACAGGCTCGAGATGTTGACGACGTGCCCGTCGCCGGACGCGATCAGATGTGGCAGAAAGGCTTTGGTCCCGTTGACGACGCCCCAGAAGTCGACGTCGATGATCCGCTCGATGTCCTTGAACTTGGACTTCTCGACGTTGCCGTTGTAGCCGATGCCGGCGTTGTTGTAGACCTGGTGGACCGTGCCGAACGTTGCGACGACGGAGTCTGCGTATTCCAGCATCTCTTCCCGTTCGGCGACGTCGATTCGGTCGGACCTGACCTCCGCGCCCAGCGCCTTGGCCTGGCGGACGGTGTCGGCGAGTCCGACGGTATCGACGTCGGAGAGGGCGAGCCTTGCGCCCCTCTTCGCGAGATCGAGGGCGAGGGCCCGGCCGATGCCGGATCCTGCTCCGGTGACGACGGCGACTTTTCCTTCGAACGTGCTCATGTGGATGCAACCTTTGCTGTGTCGGGGTGAATTTCCTGGATGTGACGGCGCAGTGCCGCGCCGAGGTCGGTGACCGCCTCGCGTGCCTCGGCGAGGAGGCTGACCTGGAGGTGGAAGTCGTGCCACAGGTCGTCGAACCGGCGATGGTGGAGGACGCCCGCCGCAGCGGCGACGGCTGCTTCGATCTTCTCCGCGTCGACGGAGATCGGATCGTCGCCGGCCGTGTGCATGACGATCGGCGGCAGACCTGTCATGTCGCCGTACACCGGGGAGATGCCGGGCGATCTCGGATCGTGCTGTCCGGCATAGCGCGGGGCCCATTCGGCCGTCATGGACGGCAGGATCAGGGGATCGCGCAGCACCGGTCGCGACCGGTCGACGTCGATCGCGAGGTCGGCCCACGGGCAGATCAGGCCGAGTGCGGCCGGGGCGGGGAGGCCGCGGTCACGCAGTGCCGTCGCGAGCGCCAGCGTCAGTCCGCCGCCGGCGGAATCCCCCGCGACGACGGTGGTGTCCGCGTCGAGGCCGTCGTCGAGTAGCCGGGAGTAGACCGCGACCATTTCCTCGAGGGCAATCGGGTAGCGGGATTCCGGCGAGCGTGAGTAGTCGGGGATCACCGCCGTCGTCCCGGCGGCTGCGGCGAGGTGCGCGACCAGGCCGCGGTACCCCTTCGCGCTTCCGAGGGCGTATCCGCCACCGTGGAGGTAGATCAGCGTCCCCCCGGTGGTGTGCGCCGGCCGCACCCGCACGACGGGGACGCCGGCGACCGTGTCGCGCTCGAACCGGGTGCCACGAGGCGGGCGGGCGGCGGCCGTCACCATTTCGACCATGAGGCGCTTCGCCCCGACGGGCACGCGGTGGGATGCGAACAGGGGGCGTGCGCTGCGCAGGCAGGCCCGGATGGCACCTCGGCTGACGTTCCTCATGCCGGCGCGCCGAACTGCAGAATTCCGTCGTGAACAGGGTCGTCGAGGAGCATCGTGGAGTCCTTCTCGTAGTGCATGAGAACCTTCCACGGCTCCGCGGACCCCTGGCGGGGCATGACGTCCTTACCGCGCTGCACGTACCCGGACTGCAACTGATCGAGCATGCCGATGTCCATCGCGGAGTTCTCGACGTCGCGGGGCGTCGCGACGGTGTGACCGACCTCGTCCATGTACCGGAGGAGCCGGCACAGGTAGGCGCCCGCGATATCGGACTTCAGGGTCCACGGCGCGTTGGTGTAGCCGAAAACCCATGCCAGGTTGGGGATTCCCTCGACGAGCACGCCCTTGTAGGTCATCTGACCGTGCAGCGGACGGGGCTGCCCGTCCACGGAGAGTTCCATTCCGCCGAGCATCTGGATCTTCAGGCCGGTGGCGGTGACGACGACGTCCGCCTCCAATTCCAGGCCCGACTTCAGCAGGATGCCCTTCTCGGTGAACGTGTCGATGTGATCGGTGACGATCGACGCGTCTCCCGACGACAGCGCGGTGAAGAGGTCCGCGTCCGGCACCGCGCAGAGGCGCTCGTCCCACGGCATGTAGTTCGGCGTGAAGTGGCTCATGTCGAATCCGGGGCCGAGGCGTCGTCGCACCTGCCAGAGCAGGAATCGGCGCATTTGCCGCGGCCACCGTCGGCACGCCAGGTACAGCCCGCGCTGGAGGGCGATGTTGCGCTTGCGGCCGAACGAATACACCCACTCGGCGGGCAGGAATCGGCCCAGCACCTCGGAGATCTTGTCGAGGGCGGGGATCGAGAAGACGTACGACGGCGAGCGTTGCAGCATGGTCACGTGCTCTGCATCGCCGGCCATCGACGGGACCAGCGTGACGGCGGTGGCGCCGCTGCCGATCACGACGACCTTCTTACCGGTGTAGTCGAGGTCCTCCGGCCACTGCTGTGGGTGGACGCACCGGCCCCGGAATCGGTCCGTGCCCGGGAAGTCCGGCAGGTGGCCGGCGTCGTAGTCGTAGTAGCCGGTGCAGCTGACCAGGTACCCGCAGGTGTAGGTGCGGATGTCGCCGGTCGCCTCGTGCAGGGCGGTCACCGTCCAGCGTTCCTCGGCTGTCGACCAGTCCGCCCCGACGATCTTCAGGCCGTAGCGGATCTTGTCCTCGATGCCGAACTCCCGCGCGGTGTCCGCGATGTACCGGCGGATCGACGCACCGTCCGCGAGCACCTTCGAGTCACGCCACGGCCGGAACTTGTAGCCGAACGTGAACATGTCGGAGTCGGAACGAATACCGGGGTAGCGGAACAGGTCCCACGTACCGCCCAGCCGCTCGCGGCGCTCCAGCACCGCGATGCTCTTGTGGGGGAACTCGGCCGTCACCTGGCAGGCCGTTCCGATGCCGGACAGTCCGGCACCGATGATCAGAACGTCGAAATGTGTCGTGCTCATGGCTTCCTCGCGCTTCTGCCTGCTGGATTCGCAGGATGGGGTACAAACAGAATGACTGTGTGCCACGTCACAGGTCTTGACACTTTCGGACATGCTTTTAGCATTTCCCGACATCGTTTCCGGCGAGAGGAGAGAGTTGACCCCGTGGGAAGTCTGATCCGGGCCACGAACCTCTGGGGGTACGGCGACCTGATGCGGGAGCTGGGCGCCGACCCGGAGTCGTCCCTCGCGCGCTTCCACATTCCACCGGGAGTCGAGCACGAGGAGGACGCGTTCGTGTCGTTCGAGGCGGTCGTGCACGTGCTGGAGGCCGGCGCCGCCGACCTGGGCTGCCCGGACTTCGGGCTCCGGCTCTCGCACTGGCAGGGCCTGGACATCCTCGGGCCCGTCGCCGTGATCGCGCGGAACGCCCAGACCGTGCACGGCGCATTCGAGGCGATCGCCCGCTACTTCTACGTGCACTCGCCCGCCCTGAAGCTGACCGTCGAGCCGCGCACCGCAGGCGACGTCCGGTTCGTCTACGAGATGACGGAACCGTCGCTGCCCTATCTGCCTCAGGGATACGAGCTGGCGATGGCCAACGGCGTCCGCATCCTTCGGCTACTCGGCGGCCCGGACGCGCGTCCCTCGCTGATCTCGTTCGTGCACGACCAACTCGGGTCGGACGCCGCCTACCGCGGCGCGCTGGACTGCCCCGTCCTGTTCGGTCAGACGTGGTGCGGGTTCGAACTGCCCCGAGTCCTGGCGGACCGGCGGATCGACAGCGCAGATCCGGAGACCCGGCGCATCGCCACGAAATACCTGGAAACGCATTACCTGCCGAGCACCGCGGCGCTGTCCGAACGCGTGGCCGAGTTGGCCCGGCGTCTGCTGCCCACCGGCCACTGCAGCGCTGAGGCCATCTCCGACCAACTGTCGATGCATCCGCGCACGCTGCAACGGCGGCTGGCCGAGGAGGGTGTGCGATGCCAGGACCTCATCGAACGGGAACGTCGCGCCCAGGCGGCGAGATACCTCGCCGAACCGGGATTTCATCTCGGCCAGATCGCGGGACTGCTCGGCTATACCGAACAGAGCACCCTCAACCGTTCCTGCAGGCGGTGGTTCGGGAAGACGCCGAGGCAGTACCGGGCCGACCTGCACCCGTGAGTACTTATTAACCGCGGGCGGTTAATAAGTACTCACGGGCGGCGGAGCCGCACGGGCTACTTGACGCCGCCGGCGGTCAGGCCGGACACGATGCGCCGCTGCAACAGCAGCACGATGATGACGAGCGGGATGGTCACGACCGTTCCCGCTGCCATCACGGACGTGAACGGCTCCTCGTGCGGCTTGCTGCCCGCGAATTGTGCGATGGCAACGGTGGCCGGCTGGGTCACGTCGTTGGACAGCTGGCTGGAGATCAGGTATTCGTTCCACGACGCGATGAACGCGAGGATCGCGGTGGTGAACAGTCCCGGCGCGGCCAAGGGTAGCAACACCATTCGGAAGGCCTGCCGCCTGCTGGCCCCGTCGATTCGGGCGGCCTCCTCGAGTTCCCACGGCAGTTCCTTGAAGAACGCGGTGAGGGTGTAGATGGTGAGGGGCAGCACGAACGAGATGTTCGGGATGATCAGCGCCTGGTAGGTGCCGAACCAGCCCATCGACGTGAACAGCTGGAACAGCGGTGTCAGGACGGCGACACCCGGGAACATCGACGCCGCCAGGATGATTCCGAGAACGACGTGCTTTCCCCGGAACTGCAGTCGCGCCAGCGCGTACGCGGTGCCGACTCCGACGACCAGACCGATCGCGGTGGTGACGGCGCCGATGATCGTGCTGTTGACGAGTGCCCTGGCGAAGTGGTTGCCCGCCTCCGTCGAGAACACGCTCGCGAAATTCTCCAGCGTGACGTGGGTGGGCCACGGGGTGGTGTCGAACGTGTAGTCGGAGTGGCGGAAGGCGGTGACCACCATCCAGTAGACCGGGGCCAGACCCCAGACGACGATCACCGCCAGGCCCAGGTAGGTGCGGATGGAGGCGAGCGACGGTGCCCGGCGCCGGCGTGCCACCGCGGCACGGGGGATCCCCGGTGTGACGACTGCTGTGGACATGGATCAGGCCTTTCGCTGCTGCTCTTGGGTGTCGATCACGTTGACGCCCATCACCTTCACCAGTACGTAGGCGACGGCGAAGATGAACAGGAACGTGATCGTGGAGAGGGCGGACGCGCTGTTGAATCCCTGGCGCATCTGGTCGATCACCAGGATCGACAGCGTGGTGGTGGCGGTGCCGTCGCCGCCACCGCCGCCGGTGAGGATCGCCGGGAGGTCGTAGATCCGCAGGACGTCGAGCACCCGGAAGAGGACCGCCACCAGGATGGCCGGCTTGATGAGGGGCAATGTGATCGACCGGAATCGTTGCCACGCATTGGCGCCGTCCATCCGCGCCGCCTCGTACACCTCGGCGGGCACACACTGCAGTCCGGCGAGGATCAGCAACGCCACGAACGGTGTGGTCTTCCAGGCGTCGGCGATCACGACGGCGAACCGGGCGGGCCACGTGTCACCGGTCCACAGGATTTCCGTGCCGAACAGTTTGTTGGCGATGCCGTCGTAGGCGAAGACGAAGTACCACAGCTTCGCGGTGACGGCGGTCGGGATGGCCCACGCCACGAGAATGCTGGTGCGTAGCAGTGCCCGACCGCGGAACGCCCGGTTCATGATGGTGGCGAACCACAGTCCCAGCGCGACCTCGATGGCGACGGTGACGACGGTGAAGAACACGGTGACCCACAACGACTGCCAGAACAGCGACCCCAGCGTGCCGCCGGGACAGGACACCGACGCTCCGGTCGTGTCGGTGCACCGCTGGAACAGCCAGTGCGTGTAATTCGACAGACCCGCGAAGCCCTGGTCGACGAACTTGCCGGTGGCGGGATCGATCGTCGGGTCCTTGAACAGCGACATCACCATGGCACTGACCACCGGGTACAGAACGACGATGCCCAGCAGGATCATGGTCGGCAGGATCAGGAACATCGCCGCCTTGCTGCGGCCCTTCCGCGGTCGCGCGCCCTGCGGTTCGCCGGATCTCGCGCCGTCCCGACGTGGGGGAGCGGGCGTCTTCTCGAGCGAGAGTTCGTGAACGGTCATCGGCTGTCTCCTCTAGGACCCGGCCGCGGCGATCGCGGACTGGATGTCGGCGGCGGCCTGGTCCACCGTCTTCTCGCCTTTGATCGCGGCGTAGGCGTTGTTCTGCACGGCCCGGGTGACCGCGGGATAGAACGGGGTGACCGGCCGGGTCACGGCGTTCTCGATCGACGTCTTCAACGTGGGGAGGTACGGGTACTGCTCGATCAGTTCCGGGTCGTCGTAGACGTCGGTGCGGACGGGGGCGAGCGATCCCTGCGACAGGAAGAACGCCTGTGACTTCTTCTCCAGGAAGAACTTCAGGAAGTCCGAGGCGGTCGCCTTGTGCTCGGAGTACACGTTGATCGCGGCGCTGTGCCCGCCGAGTGTCGAGTGACCGGGTCCGCTCTTCCCGGGCAGCGGCGCCACCGCGAACTTGCCCGACACCGCGGAACTGCCCTGACCGTCCATCAGGCTGTACGCGTACGGCCAGTTGCGCATGAAGAGCAGGTCGCCGCTCTGGAACGCCTGCCGCGCCTGCTCCTCCTGGAAAGTGACGGACTCGCGGGGGATGGCACCCGAACGGTAGGCGTCGACGAGCGATTGGAGGCCCGCCTTGGCTTCCGGGGTGGTCATCGTCGGGGTCACGCCGTCCGGTCCGAGGATCGACCCGCCCGCGGTGTTGATGGCCTCGGACGCGTTGACGGTCAGCCCCTCGTACTTGGCGTACTGCCCGGCGTAGCAGCCGATTCCGGCGTGCTGTGCCGTCCCGCACGCGCCGAGGAGTTCGTCCCAGGTGGCAGGCGGATGATCCACCAGGTCGGTGCGGTAGTAGAGCAGGGCGCCGTCACTGGTCTGCGGGGCCGCGTACAGGACGTCCCCGTACGTGGCCCCCGCGACCGTCGCGGGGAGCAGGCCGGACGTGTCGATCGCCATCGGGCCCTCGAGCGGTTGCAGCCATCCGCGGGCCGCGAATTCGGCGGTCCACACGACGTCGACGACGGCGACGTCGTACCCGGAGTCGCGGGACTGGAAGTGCTGCACCAGGTCCTCGTGCTGCTGGTCTGCCTGGTCGGACTGTTCCTTGAACGTCACCTCCTCCCCGGGATGGGTGGCGTTCCACTCGTCGATCAGCGGCCGGATGACGTTCGAGTTGTCCTTGCCCTGCACGTAGGTGATGGGCCCGCGGCCGTCGAGGTTCTCCTTCTCCGCCTGCGCGGCGGCGTCGAGGCCCTGATCGGCGCAGGACGTCGCCGCGAATAGGACGCCGACGGCCACCGCGCAGGCGGCGACGCGCTTCATCGTGATTCACCCGCGCCCGGTTCCGACAGCCACACCGCGGCGTCGGACGGGAGAACTCCGCCGGTGATGTCGGCGACCGAACCGAGTACGACGGTCAGTCCTTCGGGCAGTGTGATCGGTTCGGCGCCGGTGTTAACCCAGCACTGCACTGTGCCGCGGGTGAACGCGAGCACGTCGCGGGGAGTGTCGAGCCACTCGACGGCATGCGGGGTGTCGAAGAATTCTCGTCGCAGTTCCAGCGCCTCGCGGTACAGCGTGAGGAACGACTCGGGGTGGCCGGCCTGCGCTTCCGCGGTGTGCGGGGCCCAGTGCCCCGGCTGCGGAAGCCACGTGTCCTCCTCCGCGTCGAACGGGGAGAAGCCGTACGGCACTGCGTCGTTCGACCACGGGATCGGAACCCGGCAGCCGTCCCGGCCGCGGTCGGTGAAACCGGTCTGGAACCATGTCGGATCCTGCCGGACCTCGTCGGGAAGGTCCTCGACCTCTTCCAGTCCGAGTTCCTCGCCCTGGTAGATGTATGCGGTGCCCGGCAACGCCAGCTGCAGCAGCGCGGCCGCGCGGGCACGACGCCGACCCAGTTCGTGGTTCGGTTCCTCGAGCGCCCAGCGGGCCCGCTCCCAGTCGGTTTCGACCAGGTGGTCGGGCTGTGAGCGCGAGTAGCGGGTGACGGTGCGGGGAACGTCGTGGTTGGAGAGCACCCACGTGGCGGGTGCGCCGACGGTGGCCGCCTGCTCGAGCGCGTCGTCGATCACGGCGCGGATGCTCACAGAACGCCAAGGGGCGCGCAGGAAGTCGAACTGGAACGCGGTGTGCAGCTCGTCGGGGCGCAGGTACCGGGCCAGGCGGTCGTTGCCGGGCACCCAGGCCTCGGCGACGAAGACGCGGTCGGCGTAGGTGTTGGCGACGGCCCGCCAGCCCCGGTACACCTCGTGGACGGCATCCTGATCCCACGCGGGGTGGGGGTCGGTGTGCTGCGAACCGGGAAGGCGCTCACCGGCATCGGGGAGTGCGGGATCCTTGGCCAGGCCGTGGGCGACGTCGATCCGGAAACCGTCGACGCCCTTGTCGAACCAGAAGCGCAGGATGTCCTCGAACTCCGCCCGGACCTCGGGGTGCTCCCAGTTGAGGTCGGGCTGGGCGGGAGCGAACAGGTGCAGGTACCACTCGCCGGTGTGCAGGCGGCTCCATGCGGGACCGCCGAACGCGCTCTGCCAGTCGTTGGGCGGCTCGTCGCCTGCCGGACCGCGGCCCGGGCGAAATATGTACCGGTCGCGTGCCCCGGGCTCGTCGCGGAGGGCGGCCTCGAACCAGCGGTGCTCGCTGGAGGTGTGGTTGGGCACGATGTCGAGGATCACGCGGATCCCCAGCTCGTGGGCCTCGGCGATGAACGCCTCCCCCTCCGCGAGCGTGCCGTATGACGGCTCGATGTCACGGAAGTCGGCCACGTCGTAGCCGGCGTCCGCCATCGGCGACGGGTACCAGGGATTGATCCACACGGCGTCGACGCCGAGGTCGGCGAGGTAGGGCAGCTTGGAACGCAAGCCGGTGAGATCGCCGATGCCGTCGCCGTTCCCGTCGGCGAAGCTGCGGATGTAGACCTGGTAGACGACGGCCGTCTTCCACCAGGCTTCTGGGTGCCGGCTCGCGACGGTGGTTGCGGTCGACTCCACGGACTGGGTCATCGAATCTCCTCGGTGGGGGGATGGGATGGGGGAATGTGATGCGTAAACGTTTGCGTAAAGAGCGTGAGGCACGTCACAGGGGCCTGTCAACTCGAGCAGTGAGATTTCTTTTGCGCACTTCAGCGCCACGGATTCTGTGAGGATTCAACGCAAATATTTACGTTGCTCGCTTACTGTGGGAACGTGATCCCCAAGCAGTCCGTCAACATGGCCGACGTCGCGCGCCGCACCGGAGTCTCGATCGCCACCGTCTCGCGCGCGTTGCGCGGCGAACGCGGCGTCTCCGAGGCGACCCGATTGCGAATTCAGAGGGCCGCCGACGAGTTGGCGTACGTCATCTCACCCGAGGCGTCGAAGCTGTCGGGTGGCGCGACGGGCCGGGTGGCCGTCGTGGTGCCGTGGATCGACGCCTGGTTCTACTCGCGGATTCTCGCCGGCATCGAACACGAACTCCGCGCC
The DNA here is from genome assembly GCF_056402775.1 of Rhodococcus sp. P3_B8. Taxonomy (NCBI): domain Bacteria; kingdom Bacillati; phylum Actinomycetota; class Actinomycetes; order Mycobacteriales; family Nocardiaceae; genus Rhodococcus; species Rhodococcus sp. P3_B8. The sequence goes on along the minus strand of NZ_JBFUGT010000017.1, from coordinate 1,128 downwards.
GCGGACCTGGACGTGTTGCTGTACTGCCTCGAGGAGTCGTCCCAGCGCGAATCGTTCTTCGAACGGCTTCCCTTGCGCCGCAAGGTCGATGCCGTCATCGCCGTGGCGTTTCCTCTCACCGGACCGGAGCGGGCGCGGCTCGAGGAGATGGATGTGACCGTGGTCGTCATCGGCGCGCACGCCGGCGAGTTCCCGTCCGTCCGGATCGACGACGAGCTGGCCGCGCGTCAGGCCGTCGGGCACCTGATCAGGATCGGCCACACCCGGATCGGAATGATCCGCACCGTGGACCCGGAGGGTCAGTACTGGGAGGGCGACATCGCCCGGGTGGCGGGGTTCCATGCCGCTCTCGCCGACGCCGGACTCGACGACGACTGCACGGCGACAGTTCCCTGGGGAATCGAGGGCGGTGAGCGCGGCATGGAACTGCTGCTCAGTCGTGCCGAGGTGCCCACCGCAGTGTTCTGCCATTCCGACGAGGTCGCCGTCGGAGCGTTGCGCACGCTGCGACGTGCGGGGGTTCCCGTTCCGGCCGGGATGTCGGTGATCGGGATCGACGATCACCCGACGGCCGAGCTGGCAGACCTGACCACGGTGCGGCAGCCGGTCGGGGAACAGGGCGCGGCGGCCGGCCGGGTGGTCGTGGAACTACTCAGCGGACAGGAACCGGCGGAACGGGCGGTCGTGCTCCCGACCCACCTGGTGGTCCGGGGCTCGACCGCCCGCCCTCCGGAATTCTGACGTCAGCGCACGAGACGCTCGCCCGCCGCGTCGGTGGCGAAGAGGTGCGCGTGTGCCTCGTCGACGCGGACGTGCACGACCTGGCCCTTTTCGGGTGGGTTCCGCCAGTCGACCCGTGCGACCAGGCTCTCGACCCGGCCGTTGACCGTGGTGCGGCCGAACACGAATGCCTCGGAGCCGAGTTCCTCGACGACGTCGATCTCGAGTTTCAGTCCGCCGGAGTCGGCGATCTCGACGTGCTCGGGCCGGATCCCGAAGATCACCTCACGCCCGCCCGCCGCGGTCAGGGCGTCGCGGGGAACGGGAACCAGCTGGTCACCGATCTGCACCCCGCCGTCGGTGACGGGCACGGTGAACAGGTTCATCGACGGTGACCCCATGAATCCC